>JBOHYD010000247.1:0-2113 GCA_050737635.1 Luteimonas sp.
CCGGCGAGCTGGACGGGGATGCGTTGTAGGGCGCGCCTGGGCCCCTCGCTTCTTGCAACTACCGCAGGCGCAATCGGTTCGATAGCGATGACGATGACGATGGCGGGCCGAGGCCCCCCGACGCCCCCTGAAACACGAACCTAATCAGGTTGTTTGCTCAGCGCCGCCGCCACAAACGGCGGCAACGTCGCCGCGCCTTGGTGGATGTCGGCGCTGTAATACTTGGTATCGAAGGCCTTGGCGCGCGCGTCGGCATCGCGGAACGCGAATCCGCCACCCTCCGTGACCGACGCCTTGCGCGCCAGCGTGCAACTCCACCAGCCGGTCGGGTAGCAGGGCTGCGGGAACGGCAGCGTCTGCAATGCGGCGAAGCCGGCCTTGCGCATTTCGCCGCGCATGGCATTGATGAGGTCGAGCAGTGCCAGCGGCGATTCCGATTGCTGCACCAGGATGCCGTCGTGCTTGAGCGCGCGGAAGCAGCTGTCGTAGAAGGCCTTGTTGAACAGCCCCTGGGCCGGGCCGACCGGGTCGGTGGAATCGACGATCACGATGTCGAGGCTGCCCGGCGCGGCGTTGGCCATGTGCGCGATGCCGTCGCCGAACAGCAGTGTCGCGCGCGGATCGTTGTTGGACGCGCACAGCTCCGGGAAATACTTCTCGGCCATCCGCGTCACCTGCTGGTCGATGTCGCACTGCACCGCGGTGCGCACGCCGGGATGCTTGAGCACCTCGCGCAGGGTGCCGCAGTCGCCGCCGCCGATGATCACGACCTGCTGCGGGTCCGGGTGCGTGAACAGCGCGGGATGCGACATCATCTCGTGATAGAAAAAATTATCGCGTGTGGTCAGCATCATCGCGCCGTCGATCAGCATCACGTTGCCCCAGTCGGTCGATGCATAGATCTCGATCTTCTGGAACGGCGATTGCACCTCGTCGAGCTTGGCGGTAATGCGGAAGCCGATCGACGAGCCGGTCGGTTCGAAATTCTCGTTGAGCCAAGTGGGGCTGGTCATGACCAAGTCCTGTGGAGCGAGGCGTGCAGGCGCGGCGATGCGCGACGGCGGCGGGCGGGCTGCGGAGTGTAGCGAACCGAGATGGCCAGCCATCGCGATCGCGCGCGCCGCGTGCGGCGGTTGTGCAGGGGCCTGGCGTAGCGACAATCGCCGGCGGTCGTCGGATCGACGCGACGCGCAACGCTAAACTACGCGGTCACGCGCCGCTGCCGGAATCCGCCCATGACCTCGCCCGCCTGGTCGATCGACCACGCCCGCAAGACCTATTCGATCCCGCACTGGGCCGAAGGTTACTTCGACGTCGACGCCGGCGGCCGCGTGATCGTGCGTCCGCAGGGTGCAAACGGCGCGGCGATCGCGCTGCCCGAAGTGGTCGACCGCGCGGTCGCCGACGGTGCCAACCTGCCGCTGCTGGTGCGCTTCACCGACATCCTCGGCGACCGCCTGAGGGCTCTGCAGGCGGCGTTCGCGCAGGCGCAAGCCGACTGGGACTATGCCGGCGGCTACACCGCGGTGTATCCGATCAAGGTCAACCAGCACGAGGCGGTGGCCGGTCGGCTGGCCTCGCACCATGGCGACGGCTTTGGCCTCGAGGCCGGCAGCAAGCCGGAGCTGATGGCGGTGCTGGCGCTGTCGCAGCCGGGCGGGCTGGTGGTGTGCAACGGCTACAAGGACCGCGAATACATCCGCCTCGCGCTGATCGGCCGCAAGCTCGGCCTGCGGACCTTCATCGTCATCGAAAAACCCTCCGAACTGCCGCTGGTAATGGCGCAGGCGCGGGCGCTCGGTGTCGTGCCGGGCTTGGGCGTGCGCATGCGGCTGGCGTCGCTGGGCGCCGGCAAATGGCAGAACAGCGGCGGCGACAAGGCCAAGTTTGGGCTGTCGCCGCGGCAGGTGCTGGACGTGTGGAAATCGCTGCGCGACAGCGGCATGTCCGATAGCTTGGGCCTGCTGCATTTCCACATGGGCTCGCAGATTTCCAACGTCCGCGACATCGCCAACGGCATGCGCGAGGCGACGCGATATTTTGTCGAACTGTCCAAGCTCGGCGCGAAGATCAGCCATGTCGACGTCGGCGGCGGGCTCGGCGTCGACTACGA
>JBOHYD010000248.1:0-6661 GCA_050737635.1 Luteimonas sp.
GTCTACACCCAGCCCGATCGCCCGGCAGGCCGCGGTCGCGCGCTGACCGCCTCGCCAGTCAAGCGCGCGGCACTCGAGCGCGGGCTGCCGGTGCTGCAGCCGCAGACGCTGAAATCGCAGGTCTCGCGCGATGCGCTGAAGGCGCTGCAGCCCGATCTGATGGTGGTCGTCGCCTACGGCCTGATCCTGCCGCAGAAGATCCTCGACATCCCGCGTTTGGGCTGCTGGAACGTGCATGCCTCGCTGCTGCCGCGCTGGCGCGGTGCCGCGCCGATCCAGCGCGCGATCGAAGCCGGCGACACCCAGACCGGCGTCTGCCTGATGCAGATGGAGGCCGGCCTCGACACCGGCCCGGTGCTGCTGTCGCAGCCGCATGCGATCGGTGCCCACGACACCGGCGGTCAACTGCACGACGCGCTGTCCGAACTCGGCGCGCGCGTGCTTGCCGACGGCCTCGGACTGCTGCGTGCCGGCATCCGCCCGATCGGCACGCCACAGCCGACAGCGGGGCTCGCCTATGCCCACAAGCTCGACAAGGCGCAGGCGCGGCTCGATTGGACGCAGCCGGCAACCGTGCTCGCCAACAAAGTGCGCGCGTTTCACCCCTGGCCGATGGCCGAAGCCGCGATCGCCGGCGAGCGCGTGCGCATCCACGCCGCCATCGCGCTGCCGCTCGACCACCGCACCGCGCCCGGCACGCTGCTGTTCGCCGGCCGCGAAGGCATCGACATCGCCTGCATCAGCGGCGCCCTGCGCATCCGCACCCTGCAGCGCGACGGCGGCAAGGCGATCACGGCAGCGGATTTTGTCAACGCACGGCGGGATTTGCCGACGCGACGGACCTGACTTTTCGCAAGGCAAGCGCTGAACAACCCTCGATCCGTCATTCCAGCAGCAGCTGGTCGCGCTTCACAACAGCCGCAGGCTGGCCAGCCGTTATGGCGTTGAATCTTCCCGGACAACAGCCGGCCCTGTTCAGGTCAGAACCAGGGTTTCCGCCAGCGTGGCGGGCGAGCGCCGCGGCCACACAATTCCGTTGACAGCGCACAAAGCCAGCTGCTTTACTCGCCCGGCCTGGGGGGATTTGTCTGGGAAACAGTCCAAATGGATCGCGAAGTTCCGCAGCATTGCGGGACACAGGCTATGCAAGTTGTTTTTCTCAATCGCACGATAGAAATGGAGAATTATCATGTTGAAGAAGATCAAGACGACATTTGCAGGAATCGCACTCGCAGCATCGATGGCGTTGATGGCGCCCGTGGCCATGGCCGGCGACATCATCATTATCATTATTTGCGACACGCAGGTTTGCGACATCATCATCATCGCAGTCTGAAGCAGCCGGGCATAGACCCTATCCAATACAGTCCCGCGCGCGCCATTTCCGGCCCGGCCGTTCTGTCGGGCCGGCTTTCATGATCAAGTCGCAACGCTCGCGCCCATCTCACCAGGAAGAGATCGCACAATGACGTATTCACAGCTTGGTTTCCGCCGCATCCGCCGTCTGCCGCAGGTTGCGGCGATGATTTTTCTCGTCGTGCTTGCGGCCTGTTCGCCGGCGCCACCGGCCGCGGAAATCACCCCGGCGGCAGCGCAGTCCCGCTCAACAAGCGCGGCAGGCGTGGCTGCTGCGAAGGCGGAAGTTCCGATGGAAGACTTCGTGCGCGCCTACATCGAGGGCACCCGCGGCGGCGGCTACCGGATCGATGCGAATTTCAAACTGCCGGCCATCTGGGTGTTCTCTGCCGACGGAGAGTTGTCGCAGAAGATTCTCGCCGACGCCGAACTGTCGGCGTGGCCGACGGCTTTCGACTCAGGTCAGCGTCCGGCTGCCGCTTCCGGGGCCATGCCTTTGAGCGCGCTGGCCAAACTCTTGGACGAAAAGTTCGATATCGCCATTCCTGCCGATGCGCGAGCGCAATCAACCGCGCTGGTCCTGCTCAGCAATCGCTCCTGCGACGACACCTGTCCGCTCTATTTGCGCGCCGCGGACGCGCTTGCGGCGCGGCACCCGGACGCGCTGCGTACCGTGGTTCTGACGCTCACGCGCTGAACGGCCCGGCGCGTCGATGCTGAACCGGCTGCTGATCCCGGTCTGGCTGGCACGGATGCGCCTTGGCGAGCGTTTGGGCAGAGCGCTCTATCTCGGCCTGACCCTGGCGATCGCCGTGGCCGGCTGGCTGGTGCTGTCGGCGTTGGCGTCGCCGTTCCTTGGCGGCGACGATCAGGACTTCGACTACATCGTGGTGCAGCACGAGCGCCAAGGGCTTGCCCTCCCGCTCCGCTCCGCCAAGCGAATCGCGCAGATGGACGGGGTCGACAGTGTGGAGTACATGAATCTGCTGCCCCTGGTCTGCCGCCCGCCCACTGGCGTCGCGGCACTCAATGCCTGGGGCGGGGCGATGCCGGAGCAAAGACTGCGCGAGCTCGGTATTGCCGAGCATGCCGTCGCGGCTTGGCGCGCCGACCCGATGGCCGTGCTGGTCGGTGCCCAGCTCGCGGTGAGATGCGGCTGGACGCCCGGCACCTTGGTACAGCCGCGCGACCTGTACAGCGAGCGGCCGACGGAGATCCACATCGTCGACACCTACAGCGCCGAGTCCACGATGCGCGAACAGGTCGCGATCGCGCATTACGACTACGCCAACCGAATGCTGCCGGTGGCGCAGCGCGACCAGGTGATGATGATCCATGTCCGCGGCCGCGACGTCAGGCAATTGCCGGCGTTGGCCAACCGTATCGAAGTCGCTTTCGCGACCAGCGATTCGCCGCTGCAGGCGCGCACATCCGCCGAGGCAGAGGCGGTGTTGGGACGCTTCGGCAACGTCCAGGCGCTGCTGGGACTTGTCATGGCGGCGATGCTCGCCTGCACTTCGCTGGTGTTCATCAGCACGCTCGCCCACCTGACGACCGAGCGCCGCGCCAGCATGGCGGTATTGCAGACGCTGGGTTTCGATCATCGGCATATGCTGACGGCGCTGTGCGCGGAGTTGTCTGCCATCCTCGCGCTCGGCACGGTCATCGGTGCGCTGGTCGGCATCGCGGCCGTGCAGTTTTTGACGCCTGCGCTAGCCCATATCCTCGGCGGTCTGACGACACCGGCCTGGGCGTATCGGTCGCTACTGCCCGGCCTGCTCGTGCTCGCGCTGTTATCGCTCGCGCTGCCGGCGCGAACGATCCTGCGGATACGCGCCGTCGATTACCAAAGCATCTGACCGAGCGATCATGCGTTTGTGGAGAGAAATCCGCGGCTTGCTGGGCCTGATGCTGGGATTCCACCTAGCCAGACCCCGCGATGCGCTGCTGATCGCGGTCGGCTTTCTGGTGGCGACGTTGACATTGTCCGTGCTGCTGGCGATTCCGGCAGGCCTCGATCGCCTCGGCAAAAACACCGGCCGCAACGACGTGGCGATCGCCATGTCTGCCCATGCCTTCGATGAGGCCGGCAGCCGCCTCTCGCCTGAAGAAGTGGCGGTCATCGGCGCATTGCCGGGCATCGCCCGCACCGCCGGAGGTCGGGCGAGGGTGGCGCCGCAGTTTATCGCCAGTGCCAAGCTGCAGCGCCGAGACGGTACGCCAACCACCATCCAGGTTCGCGGTGTGACGGCCGATACCTGGCCGGTTATCGGCATCGCCCCGCCAGCGCTGGCCTCTGCCGAGGGCCGTCGCGCACTGGTGCCGGGCATCGTCGCGCTCAGCCAGCACCCGAAGCTTGCGGCGGATGTCTTGCACCTGCGCAACAAGGACTGGCGCATTGCCGACCCCTTGGATTTTGGAGGCAGCTTGTGGGAATCGGAGCTCTGGACCGAGCTTGCCGCCCTGCAAGCCGCTTACAGCGCCGGCAGCAGGATCTCGGTGCTGTGGCTGCGGCTGGAATCGGCCTCGGACTATCCGCGACTGGCGGCTGCGGTCGCTGCGGATTCACGGCTTCACAACGTCCGCGTCGTCGGGCAGCAGGACTACTACCGCCTGCGCCTGGGCGTCGTATCGCAGTACGTGCGGATCACCGCAGTCGGCATCTCGCTGCTGCTGGGGCTCGGCGCGTCGCTGTGCATCGGCAACGCGCTCAACACCGCGATCGCGAGTCGGCGGCGCGAAACCGCGACCCTTCGCGCGCTGGGCTTCCGTCAGCTTGCGATCGTCTTGTCTGCGCTGCTGGATGTCGGCCTGATCGGGCTGCTTGCTGCTGCTGTCGCCCTTGCGATCGCCCTGCTGACCCTCGACGGCACCCCGTTCAGCACCGCGTCCGGCGGCCAGGCCGTTTATGCCGTGTTGATGATTACTCCCGGCGTGGCGGCATCGGTGCTGGCTTACAGCATCGTCCTGGGCCTGCTCAGCGCATGGCTTCCGCTCTGGCAGTCAGGCCGGCAGCGTCTTGTCCAGGCATTGCGCGAGCATTGAATTGCGGTCAAAAACGTTTGGTAATGCCGTCGTGCAGGCCAGTGCGCGCGATCCGGCGATTGGCCTGGCAGCCGGCAGCCGACGATTGCGCTAATCGCGCGATCGGGCGCTTGATCCGGAGGCCCCGGTTCGCCACGGTAAAATGATGTCGCCGCTCGCGTGATACCCCGGACAGAGGTGCGAATTACATCAGGCGGTGACTTCCGACAGCTTGGTGCGCGCTCGCATTGCGGTCACACTTCGCTCAACCCTCCTGCTTGCATGTTCCGATGAACGCCAACGCCGATCTGCTCAAGGAACTGCGCATCGACCGCAAGGCGCCGCCGCCGGCGTCTCGCCGCGGGCGGTGGATCGCGCTCGCGATCGTCGCGGTGTTGTTGCTGGCCGCGGGCGCGGCGTGGGCGTTTCTCGCGCGCAATCCGGGCATCGAGGTGCGCACCGCACCGGTGCTGGCGATCGGCAGCGGCGGCGCATCGGCGTCGGTGCTCGACGCCACCGGCTACGTGGTCGCGCGGCGCATCGCCACGGTGTCGGCCAAGATCACCGGCAAGGTACGCGAGGTGCGCATCGAAGAGGGCCAGAAGGTCGCCGAAGGCGAGATCATGGCCACGCTCGACCCGATCGACGCCGACGCGCAGCGCACGTTGTCGGCCGCGCAGCTGTCGGCGTCGCGCAGTCAAGCCGACGGCACCCGCGCGCAGCTGATCCAGGCCGAAGCCGAAGCGCAGCGCCTAGGGTCGCTGGTGTCGCAGCAGTTAGTGTCAAAATCGCAGTACGACCAGGCTGTGGCGTCGCGCGATTCGCTACGCGCACAGCTGCTCACCGCGCGGCGCAATATCCAGGTGTCGGTGGACGCGCTGGCGATCTCCGACCTCGGCGTCGACAACACCATCGTGCGCGCGCCGTTCGCCGGTGTGGTCACCGCCAAGGCCGCGCAGCCCGGCGAAATCGTCTCGCCACTGTCGGCCGGAGGCGGTTTCACGCGCACCGGCATCGGCACCATCGTCGACATGGATTCGCTGGAGATCGAGGTCGACGTCGGCGAGGCCTTCATCGGCCGCGTGCAGCCCAAGATGCCGGTCGAGGCCACCCTCAACGCGTATCCGGACTGGACGATTCCGGCGGAGGTGATCGCGATCATCCCGGCCGCCGACCGCGGCAAGGCCACCGTGAAGGTGCGCATCGCACTGAAGCTCAAGGATCCGCGCATCGTTCCCGATATGGGCGTCAACGTCAGCTTCCTCGAAAACGACAAGTCCGCGGCCCTGGCGGCGGCTGAAAAACCGCGCGGCGCGCGCGTGCCGGCGACGGCGATCGTGCAGCGCGACGGCCAGGACGTGGCCTTTGTGCTGGCCGGGGACGATTCCGGCACGGTCGAGCGGCGCCCGGTGAAGCCCGGACGCACGATCGGCGACGACCGCGAAGTAGTGTCGGGCGTGAGCCCGGGCGAGACGGTGGTGCTCGATCCGCCGGAGCCGCTGCACGACGGCGGCAAGGTGCGGCCGGCGCGGGAAAACAGCAACGAATGATCGTCGTGCGCGGCCATACGCCATCGCCCGCGCGACGCAACATGCCACCACGCTCCGCGGTGCGCAAACGCGGCACACAAACCAAGTAGAGGAGTCTGTCGATGGCATCCCTGGTTTCGATCCACAACCTCACCAAGACCTACCAGCGCGGCCCGGAAAAGGTCGAAGTCCTGCATAACCTCGATCTCGAGATCCCCAAGGGCGACTTTGTCGCGCTGATGGGGCCGTCGGGCTCCGGCAAGACCACCCTGCTCAACCTGATCGGCGGCCTCGATACCCCCACCTCCGGCGAGATCGAGATCGACGGCGAGCGCATCGACCGCATGCGCGCGGGACAGCTGTCGGGCTGGCGCAGCCACCACGTCGGCTTCGTGTTCCAGTTCTACAACCTGATGCCGATGCTCACCGCGCAGCGCAACGTCGAGCTGCCGCTGCTGCTCACCCCGCTCGGCAGCGCGCAACGCAAGCGCAACGCCGAGATCGCGCTGACCCTGGTCGGCCTGCAGGATCGCGGCAAGCACCGCCCGAACGAGCTCTCCGGCGGTCAGCAGCAACGCGTGGCGATCGCGCGCGCGATCGTGTCCGACCCCACCCTGCTGATCTGCGACGAACCCACCGGCGATCTCGACCGCCATTCGGCCCAGGAGATCCTGCAACTGTTGCAGCGGCTCAACCGCGAACACGGCAAGACCATCGTTATGGTCACCCACGATCCGAAGGCCGCCGAATAC
>JBOHYD010000249.1:0-3312 GCA_050737635.1 Luteimonas sp.
GCGGCAACACCGCGGTCGAGGAGGCGTTGTACCTGTCCAACATCGCCCGCATGGTCTACATCATTCACCGTCGCGACACGCTGCGTGCGGAAAAAATCATGCAGGACAAACTGCAGGCGAAGATCGACGCCGGCAAGATCGTGCCGGTGTGGCACCACGTCGTCGACGAGGTGCTCGGCAACGAAGCCGGCGTCACCGGCCTGCGTCTGAAATCGATCAACGACGGCAGCACCCGCGCGATCGACGTGCACGGCTTCTTCGTCGCGATCGGCCACACGCCGAACACGACGCTGTTCACGGGCCAACTGGCGATGACCAACGGCTACCTCGAAATCCGTTCGGGCCTGGGCGGCGGCGCCACCGAAACCAGCGTCAAGGGCGTGTTCGCCGCCGGCGACGTCGCCGACCAGCACTACCGCCAAGCGATCACCTCGGCCGGCTTCGGCTGCATGGCGGCGCTGGATGCGGAGAAGTATCTGGACAAGGATGCGTGAAGATGCAAGCGCGGCGGTATCGCGCAGGCGGATTTCCCTCGTTTTCAAGGGTGAAGAGGAGTGCTTGCGCACCGCAAGCTTGCGCGGCGATGAACGCCCCGCGCTGCGCGTGGCCGGACAGGCAAGGACGGGGATGGGTTTCCAGGCAGGTTGCATGAAACTGCAGCAGAGCAAACCTATCCCATCTTCAACCCTTCCCTTGAAAGGCAGGGTGTAAAAATCGCCCATGCCGACCCTCCGTGTTCTCGACAACCTCGCCATAGTTGCACCCTCAGCCTGGGACGCACTCCACGACGGCCGCAATCCCTTCGTCACGCATGCGTTTCTGTCCGGCCTCGAGGCGCACGACTGCCTACGCGCCGGCTGGGGCTGGACGCCGAATCATCTGACGCTGTGGCAGGGCGACGTGCTGGTTGCCGCAGCGCCCGGTTACTTGAAGAGCAATTCGCACGGCGAGTTCGTATTCGACCATGCCTGGGCGCAGGCCTATGCGCGCTATGGGCAAAATTATTTTCCGAAATCGCTGTACGCCGTGCCGTATTCGCCGGTCACCGGACCGCGGCTGCTGGCGCGCGACGATGCCATGCGACGCGCCCTGCTCGATGCGATGATTGCGGCCGCGCGTGCCGGCGGCGCATCGTCGGCGCACGTCAACTTTTACGCGCCTGACGAGGACGCATTGTTCGGCTCGGCCTGGCTGCCGCGCGTCGATGTGCAATATCACTGGCGCAACGCGGCCGGCTGGGCGTCGTTCGATGAGTTCCTCGGCGCGATGGACAGCAAGCATCGTAAAAACATCCGTCAGGAGCGCACCAAGGTACAGCGCGCCGGCGTGACATTTCGGAGCGTGCACGGTGACGAGGCCGGCGATGCCGATCTGCTCGCGATGCACCGGTTTTACCTGCAGACCTTTGCCGAGTACGGCAACTCGCCGGCGCTGACACTGGAGTTCCTGCGCCACCTCGCGGTGTCGATGCCACGACAGCTGGTGCTACTGCTCGCCGACCACGACGGCGACACCGTCGCCGGCGCGCTGTGCCTGCGCGGCGGCGACACCCTGTACGGTCGCTACTGGGGCGCGACGCGGCAGCTGCCGGGGCTGCATTTCGAAACCTGCTACTACCAAGGCATCGACTACTGCCTGCGCGAGGGGCTGCATGTGTTCGAGCCTGGCGCGCAGGGCGAGCACAAACTTGCGCGCGGGTTCCTGCCGACCCTGGTCCGCAGCCGCCACTGGCTGGCCGATCCGGCGTTTTCGACCGCGCTGGCGACATGGTGCGAGGACGAGGCCCGATCGGTGCGCGGCTACGCAGCGGCGCTTGCCACGCGCTCGCCGTTTCGCGATCGTGCGGATTGAATCCCGACCGGTCGACGCGACGAAGCCCAGCTGATGAGCCTGCATCTGCCGCGACTGTCGGATGATCCCGCGTCCGGGTTTCCGCCGCCGTCGACCGCGCTGCAGCGGCCGAACGGCCTGCTCGCCTTCGGTGGCGATCTGTCGCCGCGGCGATTGCTCGATGCCTACGCGCGCGGCATCTTTCCGTGGTTTTCGGACGGTCAGCCGATCCTATGGTGGTCGCCGGATCCGCGCATGGTGCTGCGCAGCGACGGCGTGCGGCTGTCCTCGCGCTTCCGGCGCGCGCTGCGGCGGAGTGTGTGGGTCGTGCGTGCGGATACCGCGTTTGTCGATGTCATCGACGCCTGCGCGAGCACACCGCGCCACGGCCAGGACGGCACATGGATCACTCCATCGATGCGCGATGCCTACGTCGAGCTGCATCGGCTGGGGCACGCGCACAGCGTCGAGGTCTTCGACGGCGAGCGTCTGGCCGGCGGCATCTACGGCGTCGCGATCGGCCGGATGTTCTTCGGCGAGAGCATGTTCTCCGCGCGCAGCGGCGGCTCCAAGGTTGCACTCGCGGCGCTGGCGCAGCGCATGAAGCGCTGGGGCTGGCCGCTGATCGATGCCCAGGTCGAAAACGCCCATCTGATCTCGCTGGGCGCGAAACTGCTGCCGCGCGCGGATTTCATCGCCGAGATCGACACGCTGACCGCATTGGTCGCCGATACCGGCAGCTGGAGCGGCCGATTCGGCTGTTTGCCGGCATGCGAACTTGGCGGGTGAGCGCCGGCGCGCGCGCCCGGTGCATTCTCGCTAGCGGAAATTTGTTGCCGGCACGCGCCGCGTGGCACAATGTCGCGCTGATTTGGGTGCTTTCGTGCCCGACGCTCGAGGCTGCACAGGACGCATGGCGAAAGACGACGTCATTGAATTTGAAGGCACGATCTCCGAAACCCTCCCGAACACGATGTTCCGGGTGAAGCTCGAGAACGGCCACGAGATCATCGCCCATATCTCCGGGCGCATGCGCAAGAACTACATCCGCATCCTGACTGGCGACAAGGTCAAGGTCGAGATGACGCCCTACGACCTGACCAAGGGCCGTATCACCTACCGGATGAAATGATCTCCAGGGCTGGGGCGCTAGCCCGGTTTGCACTGGCCACGCCCCTGATCGTCGCCTGCGCTTTTGCCAACACACCGGTAGCGCCAAGCGTCGGCAACGGCTGATTCGAGCGCATCGCATCCCTGCGCTTTTATTCCCTTCCGGGTTCGATACCTCGCCGCTTGCGGCGTAAGCTTTTGGGATGAGCGAGTACATCCATAAGCGTCACAACGTGACAGTGTTGCTGAACCGCCCCGGGATTTGAGGAGGCTTCAACTCTTGAGAAGATGAAGCCATGAACAAGTCGAACAAGTTTTCCCCAGAAGTACGTGAACGTGCGGTGCGGATGGTGCAGGAGCATCGAGGTGAGT
>JBOHYD010000250.1:0-14220 GCA_050737635.1 Luteimonas sp.
AGTCAACCCATGCCCCCCACGCCCGCTTCCAGCTCCACTTTCAGTGCGAATGTCCCCGACACGTCGGCGATCCGCCGCGACTTCCTCGAATTCTTTCGTGGCAAGGGCCACACCATCGTGCCGTCGGCACCGCTGGTGCCCGGCAACGACCCGACTCTGCTGTTCACCAACTCAGGCATGGTGCAGTTCAAGGATGTCTTCCTCGGCGCCGAGAAGCGCAGCTACGTGCGTGCGGCCGACGTGCAGCGCTGCCTGCGCGCCGGCGGCAAGCACAACGATCTCGACCAGGTCGGCTACACCGCGCGCCACCACACCTTCTTCGAGATGCTCGGCAACTGGTCGTTCGGCGACTACTTCAAGACCGAGGCCATCGTCTGGGCATGGGAGCTGCTGACCGTCGTCTGGAAGCTGCCGGCCGAACGCCTGCTGGTCACCGTCTATCACACCGACGACGAGGCCTACGATCTCTGGCACGACCTGATCGGCATCCCCGCCGAGCGCATCGTCCGCATCGGCGACAACAAGGGCGCGGCCTACGCGTCGGACAATTTCTGGCAGATGGCCGACACCGGTCCCTGCGGTCCGTGCACCGAGATTTTCTACGATCACGGCGACCACCATCTCGGCGGACCGCCAGGTTCGCCGGACGAGGACGGCGATCGCTACATCGAAATCTGGAACCTGGTGTTCATGCAGTTCGACCGCCAGCCCGACGGCAGCCTGCAGCCGCTGCCGGCACCGTGCGTGGACACCGGCATGGGCCTCGAGCGCCTGGTCGCGGTGCTGCAGCACGTACACAGCAACTACGAGATCGACCTGTTCGCGGCGCTGATCCGCAGGGCCTCGGAACTCACGCACACGCCCGACATCGAAAACAAATCATTGCGCGTGATCGCCGATCACATCCGCGCGTGCAGCTTTTTGATCGTCGACGGCGTGCTGCCGTCCAACGAAGGCCGCGGCTACGTGCTGCGCCGGATCATCCGCCGCGCGTTGCGCCACGGCTGGATGCTCGGCGTGCGCGGAGCGTTCTTCCATCGGCTGGTCGCGACGCTTGACGCGCTGATGGGCGGCGCGTATCCGGAGCTCACCGCCAAGCGCGACCTCGTCGAGCGCGCATTGAAAGCCGAAGAAGAGCGCTTCGCGGAAACGCTCGATTCCGGCATGCGCATCTTCGAGGAACTGGCCTCGCGCAGTACCGATACGATTGCCGGTGCCGATGCGTTCCGACTCTACGACACCTACGGCTTTCCGGTCGATCTCACCGCCGACATCGCGCGCGAACGCGGGCTGAGCGTCGACATGGCCGGCTTCGATGCGGCGATGACGCAGCAGCGCCACACCGCGCGCGCGGCCGGCAAGTTCGCGTCGGGCACGGGGTTGCCTGCAGAACTGATCGCGCGGCTCACGCCGACCGAATTCATCGGCTACGACGCGCTCGTTGGTGGCGGCCTGCAGGTGCTCGCGCTGCTGCGCGACGGCCGCCCGGTCGATGCGATCGGCGTCGGCGACGACGCGCTGGTGATCCTCGACCGCACGCCGTTCTACGCGGAGTCGGGCGGACAGGTCGGCGACACCGGCGAGCTCGATTTGCAAGGGGTGCGCTTCGTGGTCACCGACACGCAAAAGCTCGCCGGCCAGTTCCACGGCCACCTCGGCAGGCTCGACGCCGGCACGCTGCGTGTCGGCGATCACGTCGTTGCGGCGGTCGATACGGTGCGGCGCGGCGCCACCGTGCTCAACCATTCCGGCACGCATCTACTGCACGCCGCGCTGCGCGACGTGCTTGGCAGCCATGTGCATCAGAAAGGCTCGCTAGTCGCACCCGACCGGCTGCGCTTCGATTTCTCGCATTTCCAGCCGATCAGCGACGTCGAGCTGGCCGCTGTCGAACGCCATATCAACGTTGAAGTGCGCGCCGATCATCCGGTGACGATCGCGCAGATGGCGATGCAGGAGGCGCTGGATTCCGGCGCTATGGCGCTGTTCGGCGAGAAGTACGGCGAGCGCGTGCGCGTGGTGACGATGGGCGCGTCGGTCGAACTCTGCGGCGGCACCCACGTCGCCAGCACCGGTCAGATCGGGCTATTGAAGCTGGTGTCCGAAGGTGGCGTGTCGGCCGGTGTGCGCCGCGTCGAGGCGCTCACCGGACAGGACGCGCTCGACCACATCGCCGCCGAGGAACGCCGGCTCGGCGAGGTCGCGCGCCTGCTCGGCGGCACCCGCGGCGAGGTCACCGACAAGCTGCGCGCGCTGCTCGACCGCCAAAAGAAGCTCGAACGCGAGCTCGACGCGCTAAAAGCCAAGGCCGCCAGTGGCGCGACCGCCGACCTCGCAGCGGGTGCGGTCGACATCGATGGCATCAAGCTGCTGGTCGCCAGGCTCGAGGGTTTTGATGCCAGAGCGCTGCGCGACGCGGTCGATCGCTTCAAACAGCAACTCGGCGACGCGGTGGTGCTGCTGGCCGGTACCGCCGACGGCAAAGCGACACTGATCGCTGGCGTCAGCGGCATGGCGACCGGCAAGGTCAAGGCTGGAGAACTGCTGTCGCATGTCGCCGGCCAGATCGGTGGCAAGGGCGGCGGCCGACCCGACCTTGCGCAGGGCGGAGGCGAGGATGGCGCGGCCCTGGCCGCGGCGCTTGCAGGCGTTGCCGACTGGGTCGAAGCGCGGCTCCACTGAACACAGCCAAAAAACTGTCACAAATTTGCGCTTGCCGCAGCCCTGCGACAACCGGTAAAATCAGCCGGATTTTTTCCGCACTCGTCTTCGAGCCTATGCCGAAGATATTCTAGTCGAGTAGCCCTCGCCGGTCCATGGAGATTGAATAGCAATGTTGATTCTGACACGCCGCGTTGGCGAAACCCTGATGATCGGCGACACGGTCACCGTCACTGTGCTCGGCGTCAAGGGCAATCAGGTACGTATCGGCATCACCGCACCGAAAGACGTCGCGGTGCATCGTGAAGAAATCTACGAGCGCATCCAGCGCGGCGACGACACCCACGCCGCCGACAAGGCGCGGCGCGATGCAGAAGGTTTGCCGCAGCCCGAGTGAGTCGGTATCCTTCGCATTCGGTGTCGGCGCGATCGCATCGAACCGGAGAGTTGCCCGAGCGGCCGAAGGGGCTCCCCTGCTAAGGGAGTATGGGGTCAAAAGCTCCATCGAGGGTTCGAATCCCTCACTCTCCGCCAGTTTCACGGCGGTTGACATGTTCCATACGATTGACCGAATGCAGTCCGATTCGGCACAATACGCGGCTTCGCAACACGCGCCCGTAGCTCAGCTGGATAGAGCACCAGGCTACGAACTTGGGGGTCGGAGGTTCGAATCCTTCCGGGCGCACCAACGATCGCGCGGCTGCGATCGCAGCAACGCGAGACACGCGACAATCAATCAACCGACCGGCGCAAGCCCGTCGGTTTTTTGTTGCCTGTCAGTTCGCGCGCGGCAGCACAAGCTGGTGCAGTGATCGCTCGTACGGCGGTTTTTGCCGCAGGCCGGGGAGTTGCCGCTTTGTTGGCGAGATGCCGTCGTTTGTTGCGCAGCCGCGGCTACTTCGGATCGACGGCCATGCCGGCATAGTCCTGCGCTCGTTCAGACACACGATGTTGCACATTCATTGGCGGTGAGTCGAGGCTGAGCGGGCGATGCCGTATGAGGGCAGGGAAGTAACCACCCGGGGCCGCGGTGCGTATCGGCTCATGTCGGCGCTCGATTGCATGCCGGCAGCCAATCACTCAACGCCTCTTTCATGTCAGCACAGCGCCGGAGCTAGTGATGTCGTTCAAACGCGTTCTCCTCGTCATCGGCGTTGTGTTCGCGAGCCAAGCAGCGGCTGCGGCAGACAGCTGTTCTGCGCGCAGCGGTGCGACTGCGGTGCCGCTGGTCGAGATGTACACCTCCGAGGGCTGCAGCAGCTGCCCGCCGGCGGACCGTTGGTTGAGCAAGCAGGTCAGCAGCCAGAAAGACAGCAACTGGCTGGCGTTCCACGTCGATTACTGGGATGACATCGGCTGGCCGGATCGCTTCGCGTCGGCGAGCTACTCGCAGCGCCAGCGCCAGCGCGTCAACGCGCTCGGCGGCAGTACGGTGTACACGCCGCAAGTGATGGTCGGCGACGCGGTTAACGCGCCGTGGCGGGCCGACGGTAAGTTCACCGGCACGCTCGCCGACCAGCGTATGCCTGCGGCGGCCGGCCTCGCGCTGCGCCTCGAACCGGTCGCCGGCGGCAGCCGCGTGCAGATCGGTGCCGCGCGCAGCGGCGATGCGACGGCACCGGCGCAGGTGTGGCTGGCGCAGTACGTCGACGACCAGACCACGCAGGTGCGCGCCGGCGAAAACCGCGGCGAGACCCTGCACCACGACCGCGTGGTGCGTCATCTCTACGGCCCGTGGAAGCTCGACGGCACGCCGCTATCGCAGGCGCAGGCATTGCCGGCCACCGCCGGCAGCTGGGGGCTGGTCGCCTTCGTGCAGGACGCGCGCGGCCGCACGCTGCAGTCGCTGGCGCTGCCGGCGAGCACGTGCGTGGCGAGCGTGCAGTAGCGCAAAGCGAGCGCGCGGCGCGCAAGGGGCGGCGGCAGGCGTTTGCGGACAGGCAATGCTCCCTAGCTTTCGCGCAGCGAAGGCGGGGGGCCGGGGAGGTCGATACCGTCGACGGGTCTCGTCGTATACTTCGCAGGCATGCACGACGACGACCCGCCGCTGCTACCGCCGCGCGAGCCCGACCCCGCCGACTGTTGCGGTGAGGGCTGCGTCAACTGCATCCACGACATCCACGACGCCGCGCTGGCCCGCTATCGCCACGCGCTGGCCGAATGGCTGCCTCCGGCAGGCGTTGCGCGCGCGGTGATGGCGGGCATTGATCGCCGATGATCGGCATCGATGACGATCACCGTCACCAGCGCATGTCGGCATCGTCGATGCTCATTGCGATCACCCAGCGCACGGCGCTGCCACCGTCCGAGGTCCGTGCCCGATGCCAGCCGCCCACGCCACGATCCCGCTGCCGTCGCGCGAGCGTTTGAGCGACGATCAGCGCATCGCGCGCGCCGCCGCGTTTGCCGATGAGCTCGGCCTGCGCCGCAGCGTACGTGATTTCGCGCCGACGCCGGTGCCGCAGGCGCTGATCGCCGCCTGCCTGCGCGCCGCCGGTAGCGCGCCGAGCGGGGCCAATCAGCAGCCGTGGCGCTTCGTCGCGGTGCAAGATGCGGCGATCAAGCATCGCATCCGCATCGCCGCCGAGGCCGAGGAGCGCGAGTTCTATACGCGCCGCGCGCCGGACGAGTGGCTGCAGGCGCTCGCGCCGCTCGGCACCGACGCCGACAAACCCTTCCTCGACATCGCGCCGTGGCTGATCACGATCTTCTACGAGCGTTACGCGCTCGACGCTCGCGGCGAGCGTCAAAAGCGCTACTACCCGCACGAGTCGGTCGGCATCGCCACCGGCCTGCTGATCGCCGCGCTGCACCACGCCGGTCTCGCGACGCTGACCCACACGCCGAGCCCGATGGGGTTTCTCAATGCCATCCTCGATCGCCCGCGCAGCGAGATGCCCTACCTGCTGCTGGTGGTCGGCCATCCGGCCGACGACTGCCGAGTGCCGGATATCCAGCGGCTGGCGCCGGAGAGCTATTGCCGGTTCGTTTGAGGCCTGGATTTTCCCGTCGTTGCAATGGCGCCCGGCGCCTTGAGTCCAGAGAGGCCTTGAGTGCAGAGAGGCCTTGAGGCCAGGGAAAGCGCACGTGGATCGCATCTGCCAATGCTCCGTTTGCGTCCTTTGCGGACATCTTCTGCGCGTCGTGCCGCAGCTGCGTGTCCTACCGCAGCGCGATGGGCGGGCATCGACACATCCCTGTCACCAAGCTGCAATAGGTTGCTGAGGCATGGACATTCTGATGCTGTCGGACGTGTATTTCCCCCGGGTCAACGGCGTGTCGTCGTCGATCCGCACCTTCGCGCGGGTGCTGACCACGATGGGCCACCGGGTCACCCTGGTCGCTCCGGACTACGGTACCGACAGCGGTCAGGACAACTACGATCGCGAAGGCTTCGAGGTGATCCGGCTGCCGTCGCGAGTGATCTTCTTCGATCCCGAGGACCGGCTGATCAACGCGCCGGCGCTGCGTGAGGTGCTGCCCAAGCTCGCCGCGCGGCGCTGGGACGTGATCCACATCCACACACCGTTCCGCGCCCACACTCTCGGCGTGCGGCTGGCGCGCGCCACCGCGCGGCCGACGCTCGAGAGTTACCACACGTATTTCGAACAATACATCGCCCACTACCTGCCGTGGCTGCCATCGCCGGTGCTGCGCTTCGCCGCGCGCGCGTTGTCGCGCAGGCTGTGCGGCGGCGTCGATCACCTGATCGTGCCGAGCCGCGAGATCGCCGACGTGCTGAAGCACTACGGTATCGACACGCCGTCGACGCTACTGCCGACCGGCCTCGACCTCGGCGAATTTGCCGGTGGCGACGGCGCGCGCTTCCGCTCGCAGTACGGCATCGCCGCCGATCGCCCGGTGCTGGTCACCGTCAGCCGGCTGGCGCTGGAAAAGAACATCGCGTTCTTGCTGCAGGTAGTGAAAAAACTGGCGAAGGACATCCCCGACGTGCTGTTTGTGATTGCCGGCGAAGGCCCGGACGCCGAGCGCCTGAAAAAGCTGTCGCTGTCGCTCGGCCTGCACGACAACGTGCGCTTCTTCGGCAATCTCGACCGCCGCACGTCGCTGCTCGACTGCTACCGCGCCGGCGACGCCTTCGTGTTTGCGTCGCCGACCGAGACCCAGGGCCTGGTGCTGATCGAGGCGATGGCGCTCGGCGTGCCGATCGTATCGACCGCGGTGATGGGCACCGCCACGGTGCTGGCCGGCGCGCGCAGCGCGGTGGTCAGCGACGAGGATGTCGACGCCTTTGCCGACCACGTCGCCGCGCTGCTGCGCGATCCGCCGCGCCGCGCCGCGCTCGCCGCCGCCGGCCCGCAGGACGCCAGGGCGTGGAGCGTCGAGACGCTGATGCAGCGGGCGGTCACTTTGTACGTGGACCTCGCCGATCGCGACGACCCGCCGATGCGCGCCGCGCCGCTGCAGGCGCGCTAGACTCCGCGCCGGAACGCCGGCCCTCGACGACGACGGATCGGATGCGCTGCGAGCATGGCGGTGAAGGATAGCTACGGAGATGTATAGACCGATGGCGACAACGTCACCGTCAGCAAGGATTTCGAGTTCAAGGGCGTGTCGATCCCGCTTGAGCGCGGCAGGATGATCCGCGGCATCCGCCTAGCAGACGACGGCGAACACGCCGAAGCCAACTCCGACAAGATCAAGGGGCTGGTGCTGAAGGCGCGTTGTCTGCGCAAGGCCTGATCGGTCGATCGCCGGCCGCCTCTCTGAAAATATTGCCGGGCCGGCGATTTTAGCCAATCAGCACAACCTCAGCGGTATTGTGCCGGCAGCCGGCTCTAGATAGGCCTTGCGCTCGTCGCGACAGTAGGCGCTGCCCATCGCGAACTTGCGGCAGATCTGCGGCCTCTGCTCGTAGATGCTGCAGCACATGCGCAGCGGATCGAGCGCAACGCACCAGCCGTCCTCGCCGCGCGCCATCACGTCCGGGCCGTCGTCGTGGTGCTCGACGTACTGGCGCGGCACCGGATCGTCGGACATCACCACCACCGTCAGCCGGCAGCACACCGCGTCGCAGCGATCGCAGCTCACGGAGGGATCGACCCACTGGTCGTCATCGCGCGTCGCAATGCTCATGCGCGCCCGCCGACGGCCGCGGTGGCACTGCCGATCGCCCGTGAGTAACGCAGCAGCCGGCCGCGAAACGGCAGCACGTCGCGCTCGCTGATGCGCATGCGCTGCTCGTTGACAGCGAATCCCTGCGCGCGCAGCGCGCGCGTGAATGGTGCGCTGTTGCCGCGACCAGGGTCGGCGATCAGCACCTCGGACGCGGCGTGGGTGTGCGCGGCGATCAGCGTCGCGATCAGGCCGCCGTGCGCGCGTTCGTAGAGCACGTCGCTGCCGATCACCAGATCGAAGATGCCGAGCGTGTCCTGCGGCTCGTCCCAGCGCAGTTCGCGGTAGGGTACCGACGGCAGCCCGTTGAGCGCGGAGTTGTAGGCGAGAAAGGGCTCGGCCAACGGGTGATAGTCGGTGGCGACCACGTCGGCACCGCGCCAGCGCAACAGCAGGCTCGACAGCCCCAGTCCACAGCCCAACTCGAGGATGCGTTTGCCGGCAATGTCCTGATCGCCCATCGCGTCGGCGAGTACCACGCCGGCTGGCCAGATCTGCCCGAACAGGCTCCACTGCGCCGACGAAATCCCGGCGCGCTCGGCGCGGTGGTCGGGATCGGCAAACTGCTGCAGATTGCTGAGCGCGCGGATGTGAAAGGCGTGACCGCCGAGGTGGATCCGGTGTTGCAGAGTCTGATAGCCCGGCATGGTCGCTCCGTGGGCGTCGCCCCGGTGCTATAGGGCGCGCAAGATGGCGCTTGGTCTGGGCGAAACAACGCCGGAATCGGCCGGAGAGACGCGCGGGGTGCGGCGTGGGCAGTCTACGCCAGCACCGATCGCCGCTCCTTGCCGGGTGATGCCGGCATTCAGCAAGTGCCGAACCTGCCTTGCCGCTGCGTCGTGGCCGCAGCAGATGAGATCGCAAGCGCGTGCAGATGCCGCTGCGGCGAATGCATCACCGGTCGGGTGGGTATCATTCGGCATGGCCAAGCTGCTGCTCAACCTGCGCAACGTGCTCGACGATGAAGTGCGCGATGTGCGCGCCTTCCTCGACGCCAACGGCATCGCTTACTACGAGACCAGGCCGAGCCGCTGGGGTATTTCGTTCGGCGGCATCTGGATCTCCAATCCATCGGATCTGACCGAAGCTAGGCGTCTGATGGCCGACTATCAGTTCGAGCGTCGCACCCGGGTCCGCGCCGAACAGGCCGCAGCGCAGCGCGACGGTACCGCCGAAACCTTTGCCGATATCGTGCGCACCCAGCCGCTGCGCGTTGTGCTCACCCTGGTCGCGATCGTGTTTCTGCTGGCCCTGGTGGCGCTGCCGGTGATGCTGCTGCAGGGTTGAAGGCCGCACCGGGCCCGGTCAACGCGTCGCCTTGCCGATTTCCGCGGGCACTGGCATCGACCGGCATCGCCGCTGCGTGTTTTTCAATCGACCGTCGCGTCTGCGCCTCGCTGCCAGGCTTTGTGCGCGTCTGCGTACGCTTGCGCTCCAGCCGATCGCGCATCGGCACGATACGATCGACGCATGCCCTATTGGTCCAAGGGATGCGACGGCGATACGTCGCGAACCCGCGCGCCTTCACTAACGCTTGTTGAACGAACGCAGCTTATGATGCCGGCCTATCGGTCATCGTCGTCGGGATCCGTGTTCATGGCCCATTCGAAATTTCGCACCTGCTTCGCCGTCGCCGCACTGGCGGTACTCGCCCTTATCGCAGCCGGCTGCGCGCCCGATGCGCCGCCGGCTGAGCTCTCCGGCCCCGCCGCGTCGCCGGCCCCGCCGCCGCCCGCAGTGCCGGATGGCGACCCATCCACGGCTACCGTTGAACGGGCCTCGCCGCCGATGCTACAGGCCGTTGCCCTCGGCAAGTTCGAGCCCGGCAATCCGCTGGCGGAGGGGGCCACCGGCGCGGTCAATATCGAAGACAACACCATCACCGGCGCCAACGGCGCCAAGTTCGTCACCGAGCGTGTCGCGCTGGTCAGCGGCGACGATCATTACAACGCCGGGCAGCGCTACGCCGACCCGATGATGATCGAGCCTCGACAGGCCGTCGAACTGCGCCGGGTGATCGAGGAAACACCGCCGTCCGCGATCCCCGGCAACGCGTTCTGCAGCGGCGTCAAGACCGGCTACCTCGCGCTCGCCAGCGTCATGGAAGGCGACACTCAAGTCATCAAGGTCATCGCGCTGAGCGGCATCACCCTGCCGGCGGCCTCGGCGGTCGACGTCAAGCTGTGCGCAGCGACCAATTATTTCTCCAGCAAGAACTGATGCGGCTCGATCTTGAACGAGCAGCGTTTCTCGACAGCGCAGCTGATCAATCTATGTTGTTGAACGTGCAAGGCTTCTCGCTACGTTCGGAATGACCAAGTCGATTGGTTCAGAGCTTTTTTCAGCTGTCGCGGCGCAGCCACTCCAGCCGCGTTGCCGGCACGCCATCGGCCAATGCGGCGGCTAGCGCCGGCAGCGCCGGCTTGAGCGTCGCGTCTAGCTGCCACGGCGGATTGAGTACCAACATGCCGCTGCCGTTGAGGCGCAGCGGCGAGTCGTCGGGGTGCACCAGCATTTCCGCGAGCAGCGCTGACTTCGCCGGAAGCGCAGCGGCCTTGCGAAAGAAGTGCAGCAGGCTGCGACGCTGCTTGATCGGATACCAGACTGCGAAGATCGCTTGCGGCCACTGCACAAGCCCGGTGCGCAGCGCGCCGAGGATGCGCGGAAATTCGGCCTGTTGCGATTCGTAAGGCGGGTCGATCAATACCAGGCCGCGCGCGAAGCGCGTCGTACTCGTGCGCGGCGGCAGCAGCGCGCCGACCGCGCCGTAACCATCGCGCGCATGCGTCGCGACCTGTTTGTTGCTTTGGAACAACGCCTTCAACGCGGCGGCCTCGTCAAGTTGCAGTTCGCACGCCGCTAGCCTGTCGCGCTCGCGCAGCGCATCGGCGATCAACATCGGCGAGCCCGGATAAATCTGCAGTCGGCCCGGCGCGTTGTGCGCCTCGACGGCCTTTAGATAGCGCTCGACCGGCGGCGGCGATGGCGGTGCATCGAACAGCCGCAGTACGCCGGCGTCGGATTCGTTGGTCTTGCGATGCTCGCCTGCGGACAGCGTGTACTGACCGCGACCGGCGTGAGTGTCGAGCACGAAGAACGGCGCGTCCTTGAGCCGCAGCGCATCGAGGATTGCCAGCAATACGACGTGCTTGAGCACGTCGGCGTGGTTGCCGGCGTGGAAGGCGTGGCGGTAATTCATCGCGACAGGGTAGTGGAAAGACATGCGGCAGCGCTGGTCGGGCGTGAGTCGGACGCGTGTCGGCTGCGGACTGGCTGGATTGGCTGGCGCGCCAGCGCAGGGCATGCGGCTGTGCGCCGAGCCTCGGCGTGCGCCTGGATGCTGGTGGTTACGCTGTATCGACGCGCAGGATTTTTCGCTGCCACTGAGGATTGCCGACGCGGACTGAAAAAGTTGCCGCGTCAATTCCGGGGCACGATGAGAGAGATGAGCCCGGAGCTAACGCGGCGGGGGGCGCCGTCGGAACTGCGTTTGCACGACAGCCCTTATTTGTTGGATCTCGTCCTCAAAAGAACACCCGCACGCCGGCGCTGATGCTGCGGCCCGGCAGCACCACGTCGTCCTTCAGGAACGAGGTATGCACGCGCGCGACGCGATCGCCGAGATTGCTGCCGTCGAGAAACAGCTCCCAGCCGGTGGTGCCGCTGTCGATGTGATAGGCGAGGTGCGCGTCGATCAGCGTGTAGCCGTTGGTCGGGGTTTCGTTGATCGCGACCTTGTCCTGCTTGTCGTAGCGGGTCGCGCCGAGCGACGCGCGCAGGCCGTTCAACTCCCATCTGAGCTGCATGCCGAGCCGCGACGGCGCGATGCGCGGCACGTTGCCGCCGCCGTCGGACAGCTTGGCACGCACGGTATCGCCGAAGCCGCGCAGATCCCACTTGCCGCTGTCGCCGTCGGCGAGATGGAACGTCGCCTCGCCCTCGAAGCCGCGGAACGTCGCGTCGGACTGCGACCACTGGCGGACCGGCAGGAATTCGTTCTCTTCCTCGAGCAGGAAGAAATCGCCGGTGTCGACCAGATAGATGAAGTCGCTGAACGTGTTGTAGTACGCCGACACCTTGGCGTCGATCAGCGCCGACTGGTATTGCACGCCGATCTCGAACTGGTTGGCGGCTTCCTTGTCGAGGTTGGCATCGCCGACCTCGAAGGCCTGTGTGGCCAGATGCGGCCCGTCGGAAAACAACTCCTCCTCGACCGGTGCGCGCTCGGCGTGGTCGAAGCTGGTGGTCAGGCGCCAGCTGTCGTTGAACTTGTAGCCACCGGCGATCGACACGCTGACTGGACTGAAATCGCGGCTGTCGCCGGTCTCGGGATCGCTCTTGACCTGGTCCACGCGGGCACCGAGATCGAGTTGGAACGCACCCCAGGACGTGCGCGCGACGCCGAACACGCCGGCTGCGCGAGTGCTGGTCTTGGGCACGAAGGATTCTTCGCCAACCGCGGCGAACGTACTGTTGCTGCCCTGCGCGCCGATTGCACCTTCCCAGCCGTTGCCGGTGGTGTAGGTGGCTTCGACGCGGCCCTCGTTGGCGTTCTTGGTGAAGGTGGTGCCGGGCGCGCCGCCTTCGAACTCGATGTGCTCGTAGCCGGTGTGTGCGAAGCTGAAACGCAGACCGCTGCCTTCGCCCCAGGGATCAGTCAGGCCGCCCTTGGCCTCGTAGCGGTCCTGGCGCAGCTGTAGGTATACGCCGCGCTCGCCGCTGGCGATGTCGCCGGGCTCGCCGGGGTTGCCGTAGTCGTCCTCGAAGCGCGCCGCCGACACGCCGAAAAAGCCCCAATCGCCGAGCAGCGAACCGCCGACCGCGCCGGTCCTGGTGTCGATAAATGAGTTGGGCTGCTTGCCATTGGGAGTGTCGTAGTCTTTGTTGTTGCGGTACACCGCATCGGCGTGCAGCGCGAAGCGGTCATTGCCGCCGTCGATGCGCACGGCATTGGTATTGCCGTCGCTGGCGCTGTCGAAGCGCATTTCGGCACGACCGGAGAACCCGCCTGCGATCGGTGCCTCGGGAATGCGGCCATCGACGACGTTGACCACGCCGCCGATCGCACCCGAGCCATACAGTAGGGTCGACGGGCCCTTGAGCACTTCGATCTGGTCGGCGAGGAAGGGTTCGATGGTCGGCGAGTGGTCCTGGCTGACCGTCGACACGTCCTGGGTGGTCAGGCCGCCGCTAAGCACCGCCACGCGAGGGCCGTCGAGGCCGCGCAGGATCGGCCGGCCGACGCCGGGGCCGAAGTTGGAGCTTTGCACGCCGGGAATGCTGGAAATCGTCTCGCCGAGGCTAGCGGCACGGTGCTCGTCGAGGCGCTCGCCGGTCAGCACGTCGGCCGGCTTGCTCAACTCCGCGGCGGTATCGCGCAACGGGCTGGCGGTGACGATCACCGAGTCGAGATCCTTGATGTGGCGGTCGCGCACGGCGGCGTCTGCAGTGGCGGCTGTGGTCGGCGCCGCCTGCGGATCCGCGGCGTGGGCAAACAGCGGCACTAAGGCCGCCGTCAACGCCAATGCGAGGCGTGAGCGCGTGGGCAGCGTCGCGCTAGCGTGGAGTGAGCGGGTCATGTCGTACTGGTTCCAGCGCTGGAGACAGGGGAGTGACGATGTTATAACATATCCAACTTCGCACTCACCCCGTGCCGGAAGTCATCACCGCCATCAGCGCCCCCATTGCCGTGAAAGCCCGCCTGCATGCCTTGCTCGACCGTTTCGGTGCCACCGGTTCGCTGATCTGCGCGATTCATTGCGCGCTGATGCCGCTGGTGCTCGCGGCGATTCCGTCGTTCGGCCTGGCGGCATGGCTGGGCGATGGTTTCGAGCGCGGATTGGTGCTGTTCGTGACCCTGATGGGCCTCTTCAGCCTGGTCTGGGGCTATCGCCGCCACCGCAGGTTCCGCGCGCTCGGCCTGTTGCTGCTCGGCCTCGCAACGCTGTGGAGCGGCGTGCTGTACGACCCCTGGCACCACTCGATCACCTGGCATGCGGTGGTGATGACGCTCGGCGGCGTCTTGATCGGCGTCGCGCACCTGCTCAACCTGCGGCTCAATCACGGTCACGTGCACGACGCGTCCTGCGCGCACTAACGGTGCCGATGCGGCGCGCCGCCGCATCGTTTCGATGGGCATCACACGCTGTTGGCGATCGTGGCGTGCGCGTCGCCAGCCCGACTCTGCTAGGCTTTGCGCCCTCGCGCCGGCCGATACCGCCGCGCGCCGCCTGTCAGCGCTGCTGCGGGCTCAACGAAATCAATCTAAGGAGACAACGATGGGCAAGGGCGACCGCAAGACCGCCAAAGGCAAGCGCTACAACGCCAGCTATGGCAATAGCCGTTCGCACGCCGCAACCAAGGCCACCGGCGCGCCATCGGCCCCGGTCGCAAAGAAGACCGCGACACGCACCGTGTCGAAGT
>JBOHYD010000251.1:0-4052 GCA_050737635.1 Luteimonas sp.
GGTGCCAGCACGTAGCCGAGGATGGTGGCGAGATCGGTCGGTTTGCCGAGCGCGGCGGCGATGCCGGTGACATCGCCGAGCCAGGTCAGCGGCCAGTCGACCAGCGCGATCAGCGCGATGAACGCCAGCAGCATCGCACCGATGTTGAGCGCCAGCCGCAGACCGTCGCCGGCACCGCTGGCGGCGGCGTCGATGACGTTGGCGGTGGTCTTTTCGATCTCCATCTTGACCGTGCCGCGGGTCAGTGGTTCCTGGGTCTCCGGGATCAGGATCTTGGCGATCACCAGCGTCGCCGGCGCGGCCATGATCGACGCGGCGAGCAGGTGCTTGGCGTAGAACGCCTGCTGCACCGGATCGCCGGCACCGAGCATGCCGACATAGGCGGCGAGCACGCCGCCGGCGATGTGCGCCATGCCGCCGATCATCATCGTGATCAGCTCCGACTCGGTCATCTTGGAGATGTACGGGCGCACCGTCAGCGGCGCTTCGGTCTGGCCGATGAACACGCTGGCGCAGACGCTGGTGGTCTCCGCGCCCGACACCTTCATCACCTTGGTGATCGCCCACGCCATCACCCGCACCACCGCCTGCATCGCGCCGAGGTGGTAGAGCACGCCCATCAGCGCGGCGAAGAAGATGATCGTCGGCAATACCTGAAACGCGAAGATGAAACCGTAGGCGTCGATGTCCATCAGGTTGCCAAAGATGAACTTCGAGCCCTGGTTGACAAAACTCAGCACCTTGACGAAGCCCTGGCCCAGTGCATCGAACGCATCACGGCCGCCCGGCACCAGCAGCACCAGCGCGGCGAACGCGATCTGCAGGCCGATGCCGGTGGCGACCAGGGTCCAGTTCACCGCGCGCTTGTTGTTGGAAAACAACCACGCGATCGCGAGCAGCACCAGCAACCCGAGCAGGCCGAAGCCGATCCGCCCCATAGCGTCCATCCGTTCTCCCCAGACCGATTTTTTGTTGCCGTAGCCTAGCAGGATGTTGAAAAACATCCTGCTAGCGCGGCCATGGCTTGCCGCGAGCGAGTCCGGGCATGGACCGGACCCGCGATGGGGAAACGCGCAGCCTGCGCGCTTTTCAACAACCGATCAGAGCACGCGTGCAGGGGCGGCAACATGCGTCACGCGGGGCGCGGTTCAGAGGTCACGCGCGACCACGCGGTTGCGGCCGTCGCGTTTGGCGATCTGCAGGCGGCGATCGGCGCTGCGCAACAGCGCGGAGACATCGCCGCCGTCGTGCGGGTAGGCCGCGAGACCGCCGCTGAAGGTGATGATCTGCGGATCGCCGCGGCGCTCGGGCAGGAACGGCCGCTCGGCCACCGCGCGGCGCAGCCGGTCGAGGCGCTCCCACGCGCTGCCGATCGGGCAGTGCATCAGCGCCACGAACTCCTGCCCGCCGATGCGCACCAGCCGCTCCTTGGCTTCCAGCGATTCGGCGACGGCGGCGACGAAGTGGCGGATCGCACGATCGCCGTCGCGATGGCCCATCTCGTCGTTGATGCGCTTGAATCGGTCGAGATCGAGTAGCGCCAGAGTCAGCGAGCCGCGTTCGCTGAGCACGGCTTCAAACAAGCGCGGCATGCCGTGCAGCAGCCACGCCCGGTTGGGCAGGCCAGTCAGCGAATCAGTGCCGGAGAGCTCGGCCAGGCGCTGCATGCGGTAGACGATCGTCGAGGTCAGCACGGTCATCATCAGCAACAGGATCAACCGCTCGATCTGCGTACCGATCGACGCGCTGCCGTAGTCGATCGACAGCAGCGCTTCCGATGTCGGCGCACTGGCAAACACCCACCACACCAGCAGCGCGTATTGCGCGATTGCCAGCGTGCCGGCAAACAGCGTCAGCCGGCCATCGTTGCGCAGCGCGGTCATCGCGATCGCGATCAAATAGATGCACCACACCACCAGGCTGTTGATGCCCGAGACCGGATCGGTCAGCGTCAGCAGCACCAGCACCACGGTGGTGGTGGTGATGTCGTAGGTGCCGGTCGCAAACGGCAGCCAGCGATAACGCCCCGGCCGTCGTGCCAGCGCCAGCCAGACCTGCGCCATCGCGTTGGCGAAGGTCGCGGCAGCTAGGCCGATCAGCACCTCGCTGGTCTTCGCGCCGTAGGCGGCAGCGGCCAGCGGCATCGGCAGCAGCAGCAGCGACAGCACCGCGCGCAGTCGCGCAACAAACCATTCGCCGCCGGCACCGTGCTCGAGCATGATCTCGTCCGGCCGCGCCAGCAGCGCGGCGAGCATCTTGCGGAGCGATTTCAGCGAGGCGCGCATCGAGAGTTCCGCCGGCGGCCGTCCGCCGCGCCGGCAGCATAGCGCGCATGCCGAAGGCCGCCGATGCGGTTTGTGCGTCGCGCCGACACGATGTGCGGCGCGCATTTGCCTCTGTAGCGATGGGCATCGGGCGGCATGCGCGAGCCACGACGCTGCGCTGTGCGCCGGACTCACAGCGTCGCACGCCACGGAGCCACGCATGCGGGGGCGATTGCACCGGCGCTACACTTTCGCCCGGCACATGCTCCCGGCACATGCGCCATCGCGTCCGTCGATGCATCGGCGGCGCGCGTTGCGCGTCGCGCCCATGCCTTCGATGACCCACGCAGGAATCCACCCATGCACTACCGCCGCCTCGGCGCATCAGGATTGAAACTCTCGGCGCTGTCGTTCGGCGCGTGGACCACCTTCGGCGGCGTCATCGGCCGCAGTGAGGCGCGCGAGCTGATCGCCGCGGCCTGGGATCGCGGCGTCAACTTTTTCGACAACGCCGAAACCTATGCCAACGGGGCCGCCGAGCGGATCATGGGCGATGTCATCGCCGACCTGCGTCTGCCGCGCGACGGCTACGCGGTGTCGAGCAAGGTGTATTTCGGTGCCGTCGATGCGCCAAATCCGATGCAGAGAGGCCTGTCGCGCAAGCACGTGCACGACGCCTGCCACGCCGCGCTCAAGCGGCTGCGCGTCGATTATCTCGATCTGTACTTCTGCCACCGGCCCGATACCGACGCGCCGATCGCCGAGACCGTGTCGGCGATGGATGCGCTGATCCGCCAGGGCAAGGTGCTGTACTGGGGCACGTCGGAATGGTCGGCCACGCAGATCGCCGAAGCCTTCGACATCGCGCGCGCGCAACACCTGCACGCACCGACCATGGAGCAACCGCAGTACAACCTGCTGCACCGCGAGCGCGTCGAGCGCGAGTACGCGCCGCTGTACGCCGCGTACGGTCTCGGCACCACGATCTGGTCGCCGCTGGCGTCGGGCCTGCTCAGCGGCAAATACAACGATGGCGTGCCGCAAGGTTCGCGGCTGGCGAGCGAGAGCTACCGCTGGCTCGCCGACGGCGTGATCGGCGATGCCGCCTCGCGCCGGCTCGCGCGTGCGCAGGCGTTCAGTGCCATCGCAGGCCAGCTGGGCGTGGCACCTGCGCCGTTGGCGATCGCGTGGTGCCTGCGCAACCCGCGCGTGTCCAGCGTGATCCTCGGTGCCAGCCGCGTCGCGCAGCTGTTGCAGAACCTCGAAGCGCTGACGGTCCTCGAGCGGATCGCCGCGCATGACTGGGAGACGATCGACGCGGCGATGATCTGATCTGGCGCACGTCCATAAACCAGGCGTTATCACGTACGCACCGGCAGACCACAGGTTGCTAAGCGTCAGCCGTCGCCCTTCTTGCTGATGCGGCAGATCGCGGCTGTGAGCGGCGAAGACCGTGCAGGAACTGCTGATCGAAGCCAGCGAGCTGGCAAAAGTAAAGCGACCGCGATGTTCTGTGGTCGATGTCCGTCTCGCTATTGGAACGCGTCGAGATCGATCCTCAAACGCTCGATGCGACGATGCTCGTTCGCATCGCAGCCCCCAGCCGGGGGGGAAGGTGGCGTCCCCACGGGGATTCGAACCCCGGTGTCCACCGTGAAAGGGTGGTGTCCTAGGCCTCTAGACGATGGGGACGCAGAAACAGCGACCGATTCCCGACTGGCCTGTCGAAGGGAATCCGTTGTGACGTACCAGAACTGGTGGAGCCAGGCGGGATCGAACCGCCGACCT
>JBOHYD010000252.1:0-3874 GCA_050737635.1 Luteimonas sp.
GCCGAGCACCATCTGCGTGTCGGGCCAGCCGACATCCTCGGGGCGCATGATTTCGTAGGTGCCACGATGCCGCAACATGCCGTGCTGATGGATGCCGGACTCGTGCGCGAACGCATTGGCGCCGACCACCGCCTTATTGCGCTGCACCGGCATGCCGATCAGCCGCGACAGCAGCTGCGAGGTCGGCAGCAATTTGCGGGTGTCGATGCCGGTGTCGGCGGCAAACCAAGCGTTACGCACCTTCAGCGCCATCACCAGTTCCTCCATCGCGCAGTTGCCGGCACGCTCGCCGATGCCGTTGATCGTGCATTCGACCTGGCGTGCGCCGCCTTCGATCGCGGCCAGCGAGTTGGCCACCGCCATGCCGAGGTCGTCGTGGCAGTGCGCGCTGAAGGTCACGCCGCCGGCACCGGGTACGGTGTCGATCAGCCACTGGAACAGCGCGCGGATTTCGCTGGGCGTAGTGTAGCCGATGGTGTCGGGCACGTTGATGGTGGTCGCGCCCGCGGCGATCGCGACCCCGCAGGCTTCGGCGAGAAAATCATGCTCGGTGCGGATGCCGTCCTCAGGCGAGAACTCGACGTCGTCGATCAGCGTGCGCGCGTAGGCGACGTTTTCACCGATCGCATCGAGCACCTGCTGCTTGCTCATGCGCAGCTTGTGCTCGCGGTGCAGCGGGCTGGTCGACAAAAACAGATGCAGCCGCGGCGCGTGCGTGCCGTCGAGCGCGCGTACCGAGGCGTCGATGTCGGCGGGCAAGCAGCGCGACAGCACGCACAGGGTCGGTCCGCGCACCTCGCGCGCGATCAATGCGGCGGCTTCGCGATCGGACTGCGAACTGGCCGGGAATCCGCTTTCGATCACATCGACGCCGAGCTCGCCGAGCGCGCGCGCCATCGTGAGTTTCTGCTTCGGCGACATGCTGCAGCCGGGCGACTGCTCGCCGTCGCGCAGCGTGGTGTCGAAGATGCGCACGCGCGCAGAGGGGGCCGCGGCTACGGCGGCGTGGTCGGAGGTTGGCTGGTTCATGCGGGGAGTTCCTCGGGTATCTCGGCAGGACTGGGGGCAGTGATGCGATGCCGGCGTGGCAGGATGTTGGCGACGTCATTCCGGCAAACGCCGGAACCCGGCGTTTGCGGCGTTTCGGAATCAACCCCGCTGGGTTCCGGTGCTCGTCGGAATGACCGCCTTTGCAGGTCGGGATCGGATGCTGATGTATTTTCGATGGCACTATCCGGGACCGCTGTCGCCAGCGTCGGCGACGCCGTATCGCGGGCGCGGCGGCGTGGGCGGCGCGGTGCGCGCGGACGGATCTCGGACAGCAGTTGGGCGAGCACCGCGGCGTCGAGATTGCCGCCGGACACCACCGCGCACTTGCGCTTGCCGACCACGCGGCGGCCGGCCGCGAGCGCGAGCGCGCCGGCACCTTCGGCAATCACGTGTTCTTCGAGCGCCAGCCGAACCAGGGTCTCGCGCAGCTCGGCTTCGCGCACGATCACGATGTCGTCGAGCAGGGTTTCGAGCACGCGCTGGGTCAGATGGCCGGGATCGCGCACGCGCACGCCGTCGGCGAGCGTGGCGACCGGGTCGCGCGGCGTGCGGTCGCCTTTCAGCGCGCGCGCCATCGCGTCGACGCCTTCAACCTGCGCGCCGACGATGCGCACGCGCCGCGCCGCGCGCGTCGCGGACAGCTGTGCCGATTTCAATGCCAGCGCAACGCCGGCAGCGAGACCGCCGCCACCGATCGGCACCAGCACCACGTCCGGGCACAGCATGGCGATCTCGAGGCCGACCGTGCCTTGCCCCGCGATCACGTCGGGATCGTCGAAGGCCGACAGCAGCCGGTAGTCGTACTGCCTGGCGAGCTCGGCGGCGAAGGCTTTCGCCTCGTCGTAGCTGTCGCCGTGCAGGCGCACGGTCGCGCCCCAGTGCGCGACGCCGGCGATCTTGGTCTGCGGCGCGCCTTTCGGCATCACCGCGATCGCCGGTACGCCGAGCCGGTACGCGGCCCACGCCAGGCCCTGTGCGTGGTTGCCGGCGGACGCGGCAATGACCGTGCGTGCATCCTTGCGTTCGCGACCGGCCAGCAGGGCGTTCATGGCGCCGCGCACCTTGTAGGAACCGGTGCGCTGCAGGTTTTCGAGCTTGAGCCAACAGCCGAAGCGCTCGGCGTAGTGCGTCGGCGTGACATCGAGATAAGGCCGCAGCCTCACCTGTGCCGCCAGCACGTCGGCGGCGTTCACCTCGAGCGCAGCGGCTACGGCAGGGTCCATGTCAGAAGCGCAGCAACGAGTGCGGAGCAACGCGCAAACCGAGTCGAAAACCTAGGCACGCATGACGACACGACGCGCGCGTATCGGTCACGCGTTCCTCGTTGATCTCCACTCGTTCCTTTCTCATCGGATCAAACCTGCGTCAGCCATCGGGCCGAAACGGACTCCTCGCCGCGCACCACGCGCGCATAGAGGGCGGCGAGTTCGCCGGTGACCGGGTTGTCGCCGTAGCTGCGTGCCTCGATCGCCAACACCGGCGCGACCTCGGCGGCGGTGCCGCAGGCGAACACTTCGTCGGCGTCGCGCAGTTCGTCGATGGTCACCATCCGCGACTGCGCGCCGGTGAGTGCGATCAGCGTGTCGCGGGTGATGCCGGGCAGCGCGTCGCGATGCTCGACGGCGGTGATCGTCGCGCCATTGACCATAAACACATTGGCCCCGGTGCATTCGACGACAAAGCCTTCGCGATCGAGAAACAGCGCCTCGTCGAAGCCGCGCGCCTTGGCCTCGCGCTTGGCGAGGATCGAGTTGACGTACCCGCCGCAGAGCTTGAGCGGCGGCAGCGAGTCGGCCGGATTGCGCCGCCAACTGGTCACGCCGATGCGCGCGCGCCGTTGAGGTGCACCAGCGTCGGCGTGGTCGACACCATGAAGTGTTCGGGATGTCCGGCCACATCCAGGCCGAAGCCGCCCGCGCCGAACCAGGCCAGCGGCCGCACATAGGCATCGCGATGACGGTTGGCGCGCAGCGTCTGCAGGCAGGCGTCGAGCGCCGCCGTGGGATCGAAGCGCATGCCGAGCAGCTCCGCGCCGCGGCGCATGCGTTCGAGATGGTCGGGCAGCCGAAACACCGCCGCGCCGCCGCCGGTGGCGTACGCGCGGATGCCCTCGAAAACGCCGCTGCCGTAATGCATCGCGTGCGTGGTCAAGTCGGCCTGCCGCGTGTCGACATCGGCGAGCGCGCCGTCGAACCACAGCTGCGGGCGAGCGACGGCCGCCTGCGCGCCACTGGCGCGCGCCGACGCGAGCGACCGGCCATGGATGGCCGGGCCGGAGTCGATGCTGTCGAGTCGGTTCGCCACCGACCGCGGCACAGGGGGGGGATGGGTTCAAGGACACCGCACCACCTGCACCGCGAGGCAGTCGTAGAGCTTCGCGAGTTGCCCCTGCAGCGCCTCGTCGGAGCGGTCGCCCTCGACGGTCATGCGCAGGTGCCAGCGATCGCCATCGGGTTGCGCTTCGCCGTTGATCGATACCGGCTGAAATCCGCGGCGTTCGGTGGTGCCGAGCACGCGCGCAAGTGCGCCCTCGACGTGGCGCAGGGTGAGCTCAAGCCGATAGCGCATGGGCGACATCCGCATGGGTGGGCTCGGGATGGACGGCATCGTCTTCGGTGCCGGGCAGCGTCGTGACTTCATCCGCGTCGAGCATCTGCGCGTTGTTGTGGTTGGGCGGCACCAGCGGCCAGACGTTGGCGGCCTGGTCGATCGCGACGTGCAGCAGCGCCGGACCGTCGTGGGCGAGCAGTGCGCACAGCGCGTCGTCGACGGCGGCGGCACGGTTGACGTGGAAGGCCTGCACCCCGAACGCCGTGGCCACGTC
>JBOHYD010000253.1:0-8566 GCA_050737635.1 Luteimonas sp.
TGCGCGGCCCGCTCGGCTTCACTGGCGCCGGCTTGCGGGTCTTGATGCGCTGGCCACGGCGCGGCATCAGAGGATCGCCATCGGCGCTGCGGCACCGTTACGACTACGACGCGGCAACTCGCGCGGCCTGGTAAGTGGGTTTTCTTTAGAAGCAGCAACTAAAGAAGAAGAACCCGCCTGCGCACAAGGCGTTACGGGGATTTCAGCCTCCCGACCGACCCCCGACCGCACCCCGACCACGGCCCGACCGGACCCCGACCGGTCGCCTTCCAACCCCGACCGGTCCGGCATCGTAGGCATGGCATCCACATCGATCAGCCCGATCAACTGTCGGCCAGCCTCGGCCGCATCGCCGTCGAACGCCAGTTCGTAGCGGAACAGCGGGCCGTGGCGGTGCACGATCAGGTATTCCTGTTCGACCAGCCGCAGCAGGTGCAACTTCAACTGCGTGTCGCCCCACTGCACCGCCTCGCGCAGCTCGCGGCGGGTGAAGCGCACGTGCGCAGGCTCGGTGCCTTGTGCAGCGGCACGCTCGGCCACGTAACCGGCCACCACGCCCAGCAAGCGCCGCGTCTGCGGTGGCAAGGCATCCAGCGACCGCCCCAGCACCTCGTGCGCCAGCCGGTTGGCCAGCGCGATATCGTCATGTGTGACCTCAACGTATTCGATCACGCCGCCGGCGACGGTCGTCGTCTTGATCGGCCGCTGGTGCTGGTGCAGGAACGCAATCGCATCGATCAACGTCAGGTATTTGGCATGGTCGCGCCGCATGCGGGTGCTTTCGTTGCGGAACGTCAGCGCTTCGGCATACGGGTTCACCACCGCCACCGGCCGCAACAAGGTCTGCGCAGCCTGATGCAAGGCCCGGATCGCTTCGGCCTCCTTGCCGGCCAGCAGCCCTTGCAAGGTTCGGGCCTGGCGCTGGCGCCGATGGATCGCCGCGGTCTGCTCGCGGCTCTCGTTGATCGTCAGCACCACGCAGCGGTTCAACAACTCTTCGTCGATGTCGATGGCCGTGGTGGTCAGCAACAACATCACCGGGCCTTCCACCCGGTATTCCTCGGTCACCAGCTTCCCCGTGGTCGGGTCTTTGCCGGTACTGGCGATAGTCAACTCGCCCTGGCTCTGCAGCAGCTTCAACGCATACGCCGCCTGGCGCACGCCTTCTTCCTCGGCGATGGCCAGGATTTTGTGCTTCAGATCGCCCTCACCGATGTAGAACAGCGATTGCCCGGTCATGGCGCTGTAGTGCACCCGGTCCGCCTCCGGCATCAGCGACAGCAGCGCGTCCATGAGCGTCGATTTGCCCGCCGCGCTGGTGCTCTGGATCAGCACCGCCAGCGGCTTGTCCAGCTTGCGCGACACTGCCGCCAGGTAACCCACCAGCGCATTACTGTCCTCGCCGACCACGCCGATCGCAGCCACATCATTGACGATGCGCTGCGCCAGATCGGGATCGCGCAGCAGCGCGAGCGCCGCCGCTTCCAGCTCCGGCGGCAGTACTGGTTCGCTTGGGGCCGGCGTCAGGGTTTGCCGGATGGTGGCGTCTTGCAGGGTTTCCAACTGCAACAGCACCCGGCCCAGGTCGGCGCGGAGTACGTCCTCGCTCACGCCCAGCTCCACCGCCGCCTGCGTGGTGTAGCTCGCCCGCGCCCGCGCCGCGTACAGATCCAGCGTGTCCACGTAGAAGCGCGATGCGCACGACACCAGCAGATTGACCTTCAACGTGTCGTAGGCCAGGTTCTTTGCCAGCCCGCGCACCCGATAGCGGCGCTCGCCCAGCGTCAAGGTCACGTCGCGCTCGCCCACCTCGACCGGCACCGGCGGCAATGTCGGCACCGGCGACGCCGGCAGGGTTACGGCTTCGGCATCGGTGGTTTCTTCTTTAGCTGCGGCTTCGGCTTCAAGGTCAACCGCAGCGGCTAAGAGAAGATCGGGCATCGTCACCGCAGCGGGCGCATCGTCCTCCCTGCTGACCGCTGTTGCTGTTGGCACAACCTCGCGTGTCGTGCGCGATGTGCCAGTGCCGATCCACTCGGCCTTGCGGATCACCATGCCAAGGGATTTCGTGGCCGGCTGGACCTTGAGCGCGTATTCATTCGCGTCCATCCCCTTCGGGAACTGCACGCGGTAGCACTCGATGCCGTCCGCGATCAACGCCGCGGCCAGCGTGGCCGCCGCCGCATCGCCGGCCTCATCCCGGTCGTAGGCGATCAGCACCCGCTGCGTGCCGGCCTCGCGCAGCGCGGCAGCGTGTTCGTCGGTGAACCCGTTCACGCCATAGCTGGCCGTCACGTTGCGATAGCCCGCCGTCCAGAACGTCAGCGCGTCGATGAGGGATTCGGCGAGGATGATTTCTTTCGAGTCGGTCAAGGCACCTGCATTCCACACGCCGCGGTGCGGGCCGGGCAAGTACAAGTGCAACGGCGTGCCCGGCCGCAGGTTCGGCGTGATCTTGCGCCCGTACACCTCGACCACATTGCCCGCCGCGTCGCACACCGGGATCACCAGCGACCCGTTGAAGTGCTCGTGCCCGCTCTGGCGCAGCACGCCCAACCGTTGCAGGCGCGTGCGCACCTCGGCACCGGCCTTGCGGTTCATCGCCGGCAGCCGCAGCCCCAACGTGCGGTTGGCGAAGCCGAGCCGGAAGCGGTCGATGGCTTCTTCCGAGCCGATGCCGCGCTGGTCCAGATACGCCAGCGCTTCCGGACTCTGCTTCAAGGTCGCGTGGTAATAGTCGATCACCTGCGCCAGCAGCTCGGCATCGTCGGCGTCCAGTGCGATCGGCGCGGCCAGCTTTGGCACCGTCGATTGCCGCACGATCGATTCGCTGAACGGCGCATCGTTGCGCAACAACTCGATCGCATGTCGGAAGCTCACGCCTTCGGCCTTCATCACCCAGTCGATCACCGTGCCGCCGGTGCTGCATGCGCCCAGGCAGTGCCACAGGTTCTTGGCAGGACTCACCACCAGCGAGGGTGTCTTGTCGTTGTGGAACGGGCAGCGGCCGTGCAGGTCGGCGCCGTGCCGGGTCAGGGCCACGCCCTTGGCCTCGACCAGGCGCTGTAGTGACACCTCGGCTCTCAGCCGCTCAAGCTCGACATCGGGAATGCGGGCCATGCAAAAACCTCCGTCAGGTCAAACCCTGTCAATACTCTATAGAGGTTATATTTTATGACCTAACTTGGTATAAGAGTCAAACCCGCTCCCCATCCCAGGCCTAGCATCGTGAACACCCTCTTCCTGGCCGCACTCCCCATGAGCATCGCCGACAACCTGCGCCGGCTGCGACGTGACCGCAACCTCACCGTGCAACAAATGGCTGACCTGATCGGGGTACACCTCAACCAGATTCGGCGCTACGAGGCCGGCGAGACCCAGCCGTCCCTGGACGCGCTCAAGAAGATCGCCTTGGCGCTGAGCATCAGCACCGATGCGCTGATCTTCGACGAGGCCGAGCGCGGCCCCGATGAGGCGCTCAAGCTCAAGTTCGAGGCGCTGCGCCAGTTCGATGCCGACGAGCGCAAGATCGTCGAAGGCGTGCTCGACAGCCTGATCAACAATCACCAGGCCAAGCGGCTGTTCGGCCGGCCCGAACCGGCGGCCAGCGCCAAGCCGCGCAAGCAGGGCGCGCATGCGGCATGAGCACGCCGGACCTGGAGATCGGCTGGGACCCGGCCAAGGCGCAAGCCAATCGGGCCAAGCACAGCGTGACCTTTGCGCAAGCCGCCACCGTGCTGCGCGATCCGCTGGCGATCACCGTGTTCGATGCCGCCCACAGCCAGGACGAAGAGCGGTGGTTTACGCTTGGCTTGTCGCGCAATGGCGCGCTGCTGGCCGTGGCCCACACCTACCAAGTGACCGGCCCCGCCAGCGCGCAGGCGAGGATCATTTCCGCACGACCGGCCACGCGCCGCGAACGTGAGCAGTATCAGAACCCACCCCGATAGGTGACCCCATGACACCCGCCCAGACCCCTTCCGATGACATGCCCGCCGAGATCGACTTCTCGCAAGGCGTGCGCGGCAAGTTCTATCGCAAAGACGCCCGGCTGCAGCTACCGGTCTATCTCGACGATCCGGTGCAGGACCAGCTGGCTGCCCTGGCCGAGGCCAAGGGCGTCGAGTTGTCCGCCCTGGTCAACGACCTGCTGCGCAAAGACATCGAACTCATCGAAGTGGTGCGCTGAGCCGCTAAACAAAACAGCCCCGCCGGTGAGGGCGGGGCTTCGTGAACAACTGCCTCAGCGATAAAGAAAATGAACCTGGAACCTTTTCGCTAGGGCTTGACCAGGCACATACCAACCGCCGGTGTTGTTGTTCGGCAGGTCTACATACGACGTACCAGCGCCATGTCCAATACCAATGGTATTGGCCGTGGCCATATGCGGTCTGTCGGAATAAATCTGCACTACGGTTCTGACGTTGTATCCGCCAATATTTCCGCTCCACATCTTCTCAATGGAAGATGCAATTTTTGCCATCTGTCCGCTTGTTGCACCCTGGAAATTGATAGGAATCGAAATGCCGATGTTGTTGCCCTGTTGGCACAAATAGGCAACCAAACCAGAAGGGTCGATGGCATTAACCGGATTCCCCCCGACATAGGCATACGTGTTCAATTGATCAGTCGATATAGTGAACCTCAGTAATCACTCCATCTTTGGATTCGAACACCAAGTCCCCTACTTCAATTCCGCCGCCTTCGGTGCCTACGATCGCACCCGTCTCCTCTGCAAGTTCTTTCGATATGGCCGAAATTGTATTAGAACTTTGACCCACCCAATTCCTGTTGATGATTGCAAGGCTCAGTTCACTTCTCGCCCGCTGCCTTTCTACCTCGCTCCGTGAATTGTCCAACATGATCCCGGAGTCAAGCAATTTCAAGAATAGATAAGCGTTGGCAGCCAACGAAAATGCTAGTGCAGCGTATAGAATTTTATTCATCACTGTCCCGCTCGCAATGCGTCTCGCGCAAATGTACCGCAGGTGTTTGGACTCAACGGATTCCAACTATACGGGGCACGATTGGGATCGTTCATTCGCTGCTCTGCGAATGCAATGATCTTATTCTCGTCAGCTTTAGCGTCACATTTGAGCTTAGCCTGCGTCCCCTTTCCTTGATTCTTAGTTAGGGCATCCTGAAGGGCGCTCATGGATTCCGAAGTCGGTTTGCCATCGGGTCCCATCTGTAGGTCTGGGACACTCGCACGTCTCACGTTACCGGAGTCGCTGCCATACCGGCCGTACTCGTAGTAACGAGTGCTACCAGATGAGTCGTAGGCGAGCACTCCCGCATGTCCTAGAGCTAACTGCGTGCTCGTGCCAGGAACCGTGATCGGGTATCCGGGAAATGCCACTGTGCAACCAGCAAGCCCCAGAGGGTCAACCCAAGAAATCGGATTCCCGCCGACATAGGCATAGATATTACGTCTCGGAACTTGAATCGTGATCTTCTTTAGAAGATCGTGCTCCGCCAGTAATCTGAAACCCTAGCTCTTTAGCCAGCAAAGGGAGAACTACGAAAGCCAGCAAAAGGGAAAAGACAACTACCACCACCACATTGACCGCATCGGAATGCTGCGGAAATGCTCCGGTTGCCGCATCCAGAAGGTAACTGCACGCGGACACGATCAATGCCAACAGTAATAGCGTCGCGCCAATCCTCCCCCAGCGAATAGATGCACTAGTTTTCACAGCTGCAATCTCCGAATTGAGAGTTGATTGCGTCAACCGCGGCGGCGGCGGCCTCGCTGGCGGCATAACCAGCTGCCCCGCCCGCTACACCGCGTAGAGCAGGGCCTGCAACGGCATTCCACCCTGTTGGGTTGTAGGTTCGCGGTGCATTTGCGCCACCATCAATCGCACCCATAGTTCCCGCTACTAGAGCGGATGATTCAGCACCTGCAAGGCCACCCGTTGCTGCGCCAATCGCGGCTGCGCGTGGACTGAACTTGCCACCTCCCTGTGCGAAACCAGCCGCAACGGCACCGGTGGCAGCGCCCCCACCAGCCTCTCCTAATCCGTAACCGCTAATGCCGCCTACCACCGTCATAACGGCAGTTGCCCAGGGATTCTTCGTCGTAACGGCACTACCAGCAGCCGCGCCCGCTGCACCAGAAATTGCGTTCTTCCAGCGGTTGCTTACGCACCAGAGTCCATATGGATCGTAGTAGTTGACCGGATTCCCCCCGACATAGGCATAGGTGTTGAGCCCCCCCGCCAACCCAATCGGGTCCGACTGGATGTACCGGCCCAGGTTCGGGTCGTAGTCGCGGAATCCGTTGTACCAGGTGCCGGTGTCCTCGTCCCAGATCTGCCCCGGGAAGCCGACGATGATCACCCCCGGCCGGTTGCCGGCGCTGTGGTAGCTGCCGTTGGTCGACTTCCACACCCGCTGCGCCGCCGCATTGGTCGCGATCTCCGGCCGGCCAAGGTGGTCGTTGTGCACGTACAGCACGGCGTTGTCCGCCTGCACCACCGCGACCAGCTGGTCGCCAAACCACAGGTAGCTGCGCCACGCGCCACTGGCCGTGGTGTGCGCGACCAGCGTGTTCTGGCCGGCAAACACGTAGCGCGTGTCCACCCCGCCCTTGCTCTTGACCACCCGCTGGTCGAAGGCGTTGACCGTGTAGCTGCTGGCCACGCCGTCGACCGTCACCGACTTCAGACGGTCGAATGCATCGTAGGCGTAGCTGCGGTTGCCCAGCCAGCCGCTTGACGACAGCAGGTTGCCTTGCGGGGTGTAGACGAAGGTGCGCTGGACCGCACCGGCCATGCTCTGGACCCGGTTGGAATCGCCGGCGATCGGGTAGTGGGTGAGCGATGCGGCATTCGGCTGGGTCACCGTGCGCGTCGCTCGGTTGCCGGCGATGTCGAAGGTGTCGAGATTGACCTGCGACCCGCCGCCGAGGCTGTCGCGGGTCAAGCGCCCCAGCGCGTCGTACTGGTAGCTGTGGCTGTTGGCCGCATCGATGCCGTTGGTCAGCGCGGTGATCTGGTCGCCGGCGTCGTAGCCGTAGGTCAGGCTCTGCTGCAGGTTGCCGCCGTTGACCGCGCTGATGCCGGTCAGGCGGCCGTCCAGGTCGTAGTTGTAGCCGCGCTGGAGGCCATTGCCGTAGGTCCAGCCGGTGGCCGCACCGAACGGCTGGTAGGTGGCATTGCTGACCATGTCGCTGGTGACGCCGCCGATGGTGCTGGTCATGCCGGTCAGCCTACCGGCGCGGTAGCTGTAGCCCACCGACACCCCGCTCGGGTAGTCCATTCCCGCGACCCGGCCCATGCCGTCGTATTGATAGCGGGTGATGTCATTGGCTCCGGAGCCGATCTCGTGGCGGAAGGCCAACTGCCCTTCTGGCGTATAGCCGAAAGCCACCTTGGTCAAGGTCGCAGACGCAGTGGTGCTGGCGCCGCTGCACAGCAAGCCTTTGCCACCGCTACAGTGGTCGTATTCGAAGGTCCGTCCGTCGCTAGCATTGCCGGCAGACGTCAGCCGGCCGAGCGGGTCGTCGTAGGCATAGCTCAGCCGGGAGCCGTCGGCGCGCGACAGCGCATTCCGCTGGCCATAGGCGTTGTAACTGAACGCCGTGGTGCCGGTGTCCGGGCTGGTCTGTAGCCATAGCTGGCCAAGACCGTCGTAGGTATAGCTGGTCACCAAACCGCGCGGATCCTTGACCGATATCAGCCGATCGCCGGCGTTGTACTTGAATTCGGTGACGCCGTGCGTGGCATCGGTCGATTTGATCACACGCCCCATCGCATCGTGATCGACCAAGGTGACCCGATTCAGGGCGTCGGTGATCGTCTCGACATTGCCGTTGACATCATAGGTGTAGCGAATGTTCTGACCATGGTTGCCGCGCCGCGCGATGACCCGGCCGAGTTCGTCGTAGTCGGTGTAGGCGATGGCGTGCACGGTCCCGGACGCTTCAGAGACGGTCTGCGAGTCGGCGGCAACCAGTCGTCCATCCGTGGTCTCCGGCAGTGGCGTGACGGCACGTGGCACGCAAGAAAATATCTGCCCGCCGCAGGGCGGTTCTTCTGGCGGCGGCTCCCATGGCGGTGGCGGTGGCGGTGGCGGTGGCGGTGGCGGTGGGGTAAATACCGCCGGGACAACAAAGCTGCCGGAGTTCCCAATCAAATGGTTGAGCCTGCCGACTGGCGAGATGCCATGGATGTAGATCTGTTTGCCACCGTATTGCGCGCGCAGCGACTCGACATCGATCGTGAATCGGTACGCGGCGCCGGACGCGGCGCAGGCGTGGGCGACGGCTGGCTCGCTTGACTGGTTGGCTTTCGTGGCCAATATCCCGGTGCCGGCTCCCGCCGGGCCACCCAGGTACAGATGGATGTCGATCGGGGCATCGACGTAGGTGGAGCACGCCCAGCCGCTGATGTAGGCGCTCGCTGCGGCGTTGTATACGCCGTCGATGACGCCGGTGATGCGGCTGTCGGGCCGGTACGGCGCGCTGCCGGTCTTGACCACGGTGGGCAAGGACATGGCGTTGTATTGGTAGGTCTTGTACTGATAGCTGCCGCCAGCCTCTCGCTCGAACTCGGCCATCAGA
>JBOHYD010000254.1:0-6787 GCA_050737635.1 Luteimonas sp.
GTTTCAGCCGCTCACCGATGTCCATGACGTTATGCCTTCCGCCGATCGTGTCGCCGATCCGCGCGGATTGTTGCTTGAAGGCCCGCGAAGATCCGAGGCCTGTCGGTGCCATCGCCGATCCTCAGGATCGCACGGCCCTTGAGCGCAGGGGTTGCGCCGGCCAGCGCGATGCTGGATCGTTGCGCGCCGATGCGTTGGCCGCCGCGCGCCGGCCCTGCGCCGCACGTCCCGCCGGCAACGCCCCGGCTGCATTCACGATGGAAGGTCCGATGTCCCCGCATACCGATGCCGAACGCGCGCTCGCCGAACTGCTGGTCGAGTCCCTGAATCTCGAGGACGTCGCCGCCGACGGCATCGATCCCGACGCGCCGCTGTTCAACACCGGCCTCGGCCTGGATTCGATCGACGCGCTCGAGCTGGCGCTGGCGATCAGCAAGCAATACGGCTTTCAGCTGCGCTCCGACAACGACGACAACCGCCGCATCTTCGGCTCGCTGCGCACGCTGTCGGCGCACATCCAACAGCACAAGACCAGCGGCTGAACCGGTGACCGTCTGCCGGTGCGCCGGTCGCGAGCGAGGTGTTGTCCCCTGTGCCTGTGGGGACGGCGTCGCAACGGCGCGCGGCCGATGACCGTCGCGGTGCAGGCGCTGCTCGCGCTGAGTTATTCGGTGCTCGCGCATCTCGCCGCCGATCGCCACGACCAGTCGATCGGCGCTGCGGCGCTCGGCGTGCTGGCGCTGCTGATCCTGCTGCGGCCGTTGGCGCGAGCGCGGCCGCTGGCTGTGCTGCTGCTGGCGCTGGCCGCGGTCGGCATCGCCTGGCTGTACCGCCATGGCCACACGCTCGTGCCGATGCTGCTGGTGCCGGCGCTGTTCATGGGCGTGGTGGCGATGTGGTTTGCGCGCAGCTTGCGCGGCGGCCGCGTGGCGTTGATCACCCGGGTCGTGTCCGGCATCGAAGGCCTGCCGCCGGCCGCGCTCGCCGCCGACCTGCACGCCTACACGCGCGCGCTGACCCGGGTGTGGGCCGGCCTGCTCGGCGCGCTGGTGCTGACCAATCTGCTGCTGGCGCTGGTCGCGGTGCCCGACGGCCTGCTTGCGCAGCTGGGCTGGGATGCGCGGTTCACGGTGTCGCGCGCGCAGTGGTCGTGGCTCGCCAACTTCGGCAACTACGGCATCCTCGGCGGCTTCTTCATTGCCGAATACCGCGTGCGCAAGCGCCGCTTCCCGGGCCGCTACCGCAACTTCACCGACTTCCTGCGCCGGCTCGCCGCGCTCGGGCCGGGCTTCTGGAAGGACTTCCTGCACTGATGGCGTCATCCGCCACTTACCTGCGATGCAGCGATGATGCACGCGGTGTTCGCGCGGCATTTCAAGCGGTTTTGTGACGCCTTTGGCGTATCCTTGGCGTTGTGAACGACCGAATCGATCTGATGGACACGCCCTCACGCGCGGACGCGCGGCGCGACTGGCCGACAGTCGCTGCGGCGGCCGCCTGGTCGGCTTGCAATGCGCTGCAGCTGGTCTTCACGCTGGCGTGGACGGCGGGGATGATCTGCGCGGCGATGCTGGTGTACCTGCTGACCGGTGACCGCCAGCTGCCGCTGCGCATGGCGTCGCGGTGCTGGGCGCCGGGGCTGCTGTGGGGTGCCGGCGTGCGCTTCGAGGTCGAGGGCCTGGATCGCGTCGACTGGTTGCGCAACCACGTCTTCGTCGCCAACCATGCCTCGGTGATCGACATCTGCGCGCTGTTCCGTGCGCTGCCGGTACCGCTGCATTTTCTGCTCAAGCAGGAGATGACCCGGGTGCCGTTTGTGGGCTGGTACGCCAAGGCGATGGGCATGGTGTTCATCGACCGCAGCAACCGCCGCGCGGCGACCGCGTTTTTGAAGCAGTCCGCCGAGTTGGTGCGCGGCGGCGCCAACCTGTGCATCTTTCCGGAAGGCACGCGCAGCCGCGACGGCGCGATGGCGCCGTTCAAGTGCGGCGCGTTCCAGACCGCGATCGACGGCGGTGCCGACGTGGTGCCGGTCGCGCTGCAGGGTTCCGCCGCGGTGCTGCCGTGCGATGGTGTGTTTCGCGTGCGTCCGGGCGTGATCCGCGTGCGCTTCGGCACGGCGCTGCCGATGATCGACGCCGACGGTCCGGTCGATCGGCAGATACTCGCCGCGCAGGCGCAGCGCGCGGTGCTCGAACTGCTGGCGCGCGATGGCCGACGCTCGCACTGACGCTGTGCGGTTCGCGGTGCCGGCGGATCATCCCTGCCTGCCCGGGCATTTTCCGGGCGCGCCGATCGTGCCCGGCGTGGTGGTGCTCGATCACGTGCTTGCCGCGATCGAATCCGCCGCCGGTATCCCCGGCGGGCTCGGTGCGCTGCGCCTGCGGCAGGTGAAGTTTGTGCGTGCGCTGCAGCCCGGCGAGGTCGCGCGCATTGAACTTGAGCGCTGCGACAGCGGCGACACGGCAACGCGCTGGCGCTTCCGGGTGCTGCGCGATGACCACCTGCTCGCCAGCGGCGATGTGGTGGCGGCATGAGCGCGTCGGCGGCCCCGCGCGGCTGGAAACAGCGCCGCGAGGGCGGCAACTGGTTCGCGCTGTGGTTGATCCGCACGATCGGCCGCGTCGGCGGCCGCGGCATCGCGCGCGCCTGCTTGTGGCCGATCACCGCGTACTTCATGGCCCGGCGCGGACCGGAGCGGCGCGATTCGCGGGCTTACCTGACGCGCGCGTTCGGGCGTCCGGCACGGCTGCGCGACGTTGCCCGGCACCTGCACACCTTTGCGTGCACGACGATGGACCGGGTGTTTTTGCTGAGCGAGGAGCTACGGCCGTTCGATGTCGACGTGCAGGGCCTCGACGGCCTGCGCCGCCAGCTCGACGAAGGCCGCGGTGCGCTGCTGTACGGCTCGCACCTCGGCAGCTTCGAGGTGCTGCGCGTGCTCGCCCGCAAGCGCTCCGAGTACCGCATCCGCGTGGTGCTCGACAAAGCCCATAACCCGGCGATGACCCAACTGCTGGATGCACTGAATCCCGAGATCGCCAGAGGCGTCATCGACGCCAGCCAGGACGGCCTATCGCTGATGCTGGCAATCAAGCAGGCCGCCGACGAGGGCGCGCTGATCGCACTGCTGGTCGATCGCGCGCATCCCGATGCGCCGACCCAGCCGGCGACCTTTCTCGGCGGCACCGCGCAGTTTCCGGTCGCGCCGTGGCTGATCGCCGCGGCGCTGAAGCTGCCGGTGACACTCGGTTTCGGCCTGTACCGCGGCGGCAACCGCTACGATCTGGTGTTCGAACCGTTCAGCGACCACGGCATCGACATGCCGCGCCGCGAGCGCAGCACGCAACTGCAGGCGCTGATCCAGCGTTACGCGACCCGGCTCGAACATCACGCGCACAGCGCGCCCTTCAACTGGTTCAATTTCTATGACTTCTGGAACATGCCGACGCTTGCGCCGACGCCCGCGCCCGACGCTGCCACTGCTGCTGGCGTGCAGCTGGCTGGCAGCGGTCCCGGCAAGCCTGCCGGCGGCGCCGCAGGCCACTGACCCTGACGCACCGGTCGACAGCGACTGGGTGCTGCGCACGCTGGCGCGGCCGGCACCGATGCGCACCAGCTTTGTCGAGGTCCGCGACTCGCCGCTGCTGAAGGCAGCGCTACGGCTGTCCGGCGACTACCAGCGCCCCGACGATGCGACGCTGGTGCGCGAGGTGCGCGTGCCGTATGTCGAAACGACGACCATCGTCAGCGGCAAGGACGGTGCCGGCACGGCGACGATCGCTCGCGCCGGCCGCACGCCGCGCACCTACCCGCTAGCGCGTGCGCCCGAGCTCGCTGGCCTGCAGGCCAGCTTCGGCGCGCTGCTGTCGGGTGATCGCGCGACGCTCGAGCAGTACTACCGGATCCACACCGACGGCACGCGCTTGCAGTGGACGATGACCCTGCTGCCGAAGCAGGCGCCGCTGTCGACCAAGATGCGCGACATCGTGCTGTACGGCCGCGGCACCGAGCTGCGCTGCATCGAGACCACGCCGGTCAAGGGCCGCAGCGTGCAGCGCACCCTGCTGGCCAGCGCCGCGCGCGACGCCGGCGACGTCGCCGATGGCCAGACGTTGACCGCGCTGTGTCACGGCGAGGCGAAGACGCCGTGATGAGTCACGAGTGGGAAACCGTCGGGACCGGAGCGTTCGTCGACTCGTGACTTCTAACAGACGTCTCGCTCTCGCGCTGCTGTGGCTGGCGCTGCTCGCGCTGGCCGGCTGGTGGATCGCCGCGCAGGTGCGGATCAGCGGCGATCTGCGCAAGTTCATGCCCGCCCGCGGTACACCGGCAGACGCGAGACGGCCCGATGCCGCGCGCGCGGCCGAGAAGCGATCCGCGGCCGCGCTTCATGCCGCATGGCCCGGCCGATGACGTCTAACAGACGTCTCGCTCTCGCGCTGCTGTGGCTGGCGCTGCTCGCGCTGGCCGGCTGGTGGATCGCCACGCAGGTGCGGATCAGCGGCGATCTGCGCAAGTTTATGCCCGCCGCGCGCACGCCGGCACAAACACTGCTGCTCGACGAACTCGGCGAAGGCCCGGGCTCGCAGTTACTGCTGGTCGCGCTGTCGGGTGCCGAGGGCGCGACGCTCGCCGCGCAGTCGCAGGCGATGCGCACCGCGCTCGCCGCCGACGCCGACACGTTTGAACTGGTCGCCAACGGCGACGCCGCGCTTGCCGCGATCCCACCGCGCCTGCGGCCGTACCGCTACCTGCTGTCGCCGACGCTCGACACCCAGCGCTTCGACGCCGCGTTTCTCGCCGACCAGCTCGACGCGCGCGTGCAGGACCTCGGTTCGCCGGCCGCCGCGCTGATCGAGCCGCTGATCGCCGCCGATCCGACCCTCGAAACCCTCACTCTCGCCGAATCGTTGCAACCGGCCAACGCGCCGCAGCGCCTGCACGATGTCTGGTTCGACCGCAAAGGCGAGCGCGCCTTGTTGGTGCTGCGCACGCGCGCAGCCGGCTTCGATCCAACCGGCCAGCAGCGCGCGGTGGATGCGATCCGCGCGGCGTTCGGCAGCGCGCGCGGCAGAACGCCGTCGTCGCTGCTGCTCAGCGGTCCCGGTGCGTTTTCGGTCGAGATCGGCGGCCGCACCCAGGCCGAGGCGCAGTGGATCGGCGCCGTCGACACGGTCGGCCTGATCCTGCTGCTGATCGTCGCCTACCGCAGCTGGCGGATCCCGCTGCTCGGCGTGCTGCCGCTGGCCAGCGCCGGGCTCGCCGGCTTGAGCGCGGTCGCACTGCTGTTCGACGGCGTGCACGGCATCACCGTCGCGTTCGGCTTCACGCTGGTCGGCGTGGTGCAGGACTATCCGATCCACCTGTTCAGCCACCAGCGCCCCGGTGTGTCGCCGAGCGCCAACGCGCGCGCGCTGTGGCCGACGCTGGCGACCGGGGTGGTGTCGACCTGCATCGCCTATGTGACTTTCCTGTTTTCCGGTGTCGACGGCCTGCAACAGCTCGGCGTGTTCACCATCGCCGGGCTGGCGACCGCGGCGCTGTCGACGCGACTGCTGCTGCCGCAGCTGATCGACCCGACACCGCGCGATGTCGCTGATTCGCGCCTGCTCGCCACGCTGTGGCGCGGCGTCGCGCGGCTGCCGCGACCGCGCTGGACGTTGGTTGTCGCGGCCGTGCTGTCGATTGCGGCGGCCGTGCTCGCCCCCGGCGCGTTCTGGCAGAACGACCTGTCGAAGCTGACCCCGGTGCCGGCCGACGCGCTCGCCCGCGACGCCGACCTGCGCACTGAGCTCGGCGCGCCCGACGTGCGTTTCGTGATGACCGTGCAGGCCGCCGACGCCGAACGCGCGCTGGTGCTGAGCGAGCGTCTGCGCCCGGCGCTCGACGGCCTGGTCGCGGCGAAGGCGATCGCCGGCTACGACCTTGCCGCACGCTATCTGCCCAGCGCGGCGGTGCAGCGCGCGCGCCAGCAGCGCCTACCCGATCCGGTCACGCTGCGCGCGGCGCTGGCCACCGCGCTCGCCGACAGCCCGTTCCGCACCGACGCCTTCGACGCCTTCGTCGCCGACATCGCCGCCGCAAAGCGCGCGCCGCCGCTCAACGCTCGCGATCTTGCCGGCACGCCGCTGGCGACCAGTGTCGACAGCCTGCTGCTCGACGGCGGCGATCATGTCACCGCGCTGGTCTCGCTCAGCGGCCTGCGCGATCCGGCCGAAGTCGCGCGCATCGCCACCCTCAACGGCGCGCAACTGCTCGACATGAAGGCCGCGTCGGAATCGCTGGTCGCCGACTACCGCCGCCGCGTGCTGATGGCGCTGGGCGTGGCTGCGCTGCTGCTTGCCGCGACGGTGTGGATCGCATTGCGCGCGCCGCGCCGGACCTTGCGCGTGCTGCTGCCGATGGCGCTGACCACCCTGCTGATCCTCGGCATTCTGCGGCTGTGCGGCGTCGAACTGACGCTGTTCCATCTGATCGCGCTGATCCTCGCCGCCGGTCTCGGTCTCGACTACGCGTTGTTTTTCGACCATGCCGGCGACGATTACGCCGACCAGCTGCGCACGCTGCACGCGCTGATCGTGTGCAGCTTGATGACACTGCTGGTGTTTGCGTTGCTGGCGCTGTCGTCGATCCCGGTGCTGCGTGCGATCGGCACCACCGTGGCGCTCGGAGTGCTCGGCAATTTTGTGCTGGCGCTGTTGATTTCCCGGCAGCCGACAGCCGCGACACACTTGTAGCAGCGCCCCACGGGCGCGATGGCCGTGCCGATAACGCCCATCGCGCC
>JBOHYD010000255.1:0-2642 GCA_050737635.1 Luteimonas sp.
TTCGCCGCGCAGGTGCTGTGCACGCTGCGCGCGTGGGAGAACGAGGAGTACTGCAGGACCCGCCTCGGCCTCGACGCGGCGATGGGCACGATCGATCCGGTCAAGATCAATCCCAACGGCTCCTCACTCGCCACCGGCCACCCGTTCGCCGCCACCGGCGCGCGCATCGTCGCGACCGCGGCCAAAGCCCTGCAGCAACGCGGCGGCGGCCGCTGCCTGATCTCGATCTGCACCGCCGGTGGCATGGGCGTGGTGGCGATCCTCGAGCGCTGAGGTTTTCTTTCGTTTATGCAGCAGGGAACTGCTCTGAAAACCGCGCGCAGCGCCTTTTCGCGTGCATGCTTTTGTCGGCGGTCGATTCCTTCTCCTGCACGACGCAGGCTGGCGCGCAGCGCCGGATGAAGGCGCTTCGAGGCGTCACGACGCCGCAAACGGGGGCGCGGTGTCAGCGATCACGACGCCGTCTTTGTCGGCGCAAAGCCAGTAGCCCGGCTTGATGGTGATGCCAGCGATCTCCAGCGCCACGTCGCGCCGGCCTTCGCCGCGCTTGTCGGTCTTGCGCGGGCAGCTGCCGAGCGCCTTGACGCCGAGCGCGACGGTGTCACGGACCGCGCCGATCACGATCACCCCGCACCAGCGGTTGGCGACCGCCGTGCCGGCAAGTTGATCGCCGAGCATTGAGCGACGCAGCGACCCGCCACCGTCGATCACCAACACCCGGCCCCCGCCGGGTTCGGCGACCGCCTCGCACACGCGCGAATTGTCCTCGTGCGCCTGGATGGTGCTGACCGTGCCGGCAAACGCGGTGCGGCCGCCGAAGTCGCGCAAAGGCAGTCCGAGCACGCGCACCGCGTCGCCGTACGCGTCGCAGAGATCGCAGGTGCTGGTCATCGGCGCGCGCGCGCGACGGCACCCTTCATCGCGGTGACGGTCGCTGTGTAATCGGGCTTGCCGAAGATCGCCGAACCGGCGACGAAGGTGTCGGCGCCGGCCGCAGCGATCTCGGCGATGTTGTCGGGCTTGACGCCGCCATCGACCTCGAGCCGGATCGCGCGGCCGCTGGCGTCGATGCGTCGGCGCACCGCGCGCAACTTGTCGAGCGTGGACGGTATGAACGCCTGCCCGCCGAAGCCGGGATTGACCGCCATCAACAGCACCAGATCAATGTCGTCGAGCACGTAGTCGAGCACGTCGAGCGAGGACGCCGGGTTGAACACCAGCCCCGGGCTGCAGCCCTCGGCGCGGATCAGCTGGATCGTGCGGTGCACGTGCGCGCTGGCCTCGGGATGGAAACTGATCGACGTCGCGCCGGCTTTCGCGAAGTCCGGCACGATGCGATCGACCGGGGACACCATCAGGTGCACGTCGATCGGCGCGCGCACGCCGTGCTTGCGCAGCGCCTCGCAGATCAGCGGACCGATGGTCAGGTTGGGCACGTAATGGTTGTCCATCACGTCGAAATGCACCCAGTCGGCACCGGCGGCGAGGACGTTGTCGACCTCCTCGCCAAGCCGTGCGAAATCCGCCGACAGGATCGATGGGGCGATGACGGTCGGCTGCATGGCAATCACCTAGCGTGGACAAACGTGAAGTGTGGCTTGACGAGGGTGCCGTTGAAAGCCGCTCGGCGCATCCGATAACTGTACCGACCCGTATACTTATGCCTGGACACGTTTTTAACAACCACAAGGAATCCCCCATGTCACCGATCAAGACTTCCCTCGCCGCCGCCGTACTCGCCCTGGTCGCCGCGCCTGCGTTCGCCCAGTCCACTGACGCCCGTTGGGCCGGTTTCTACGCCGGCGGCAGCTTCGGCGTCGGCGACGGCTCCGACGATAGCGACCGCAGCGTCACCTTCGACACCAACCGCGACGGCCGCTTTAACGACACCGTCCGCACCGCCGCCGGCGCGAATGCGTTTTCACCGGGCTTTTGCGGCGGCCAGGCCACCTCGGCGCGCCCGACCACCGGCTGCCGCGACGACAAAGGCGGCGCCGAGTACGGCCTGCGCGGCGGTTACGACTGGCAGACCGGCGGCCTGGTTTACGGTGTCGTCGTCGAATACACCAAGAACGACGCCCGCGACCGCCAGAGCGCCTTCAGCACCACGCCGGCGTTCTACACCTTCACCCGCGACCTCGACAGCATGATCGCCGTACGTGGCCGCATCGGCTACGCTTTCGGCGAGAGCCAGGACTTCCTGGCCTACTTCACTGCCGGCGGCGTGCAGGCCAAGATCGACCACAGCTTCACCACCAGCAATGCCGCCAATTCGTTCGCGGCCAATGGCGACGACAAGGCCAACGGCTACCAGGCCGGCATCGGCTTCGAGCGCCTGGTCAACGACCACTTCTCGGTCGGCCTCGAATACCTGTACACCGAAGTGGAAGACGACGATTACACCGTCCGCGTCGGCCGTGGCACCGCGCCGGTGACCAACCCCTTCCTGCTCGTCAACCCGGCCGGTACCGACATGCGCCGCAGCGACGAAGACTTCGCCTACGGGGCGCTGAAGCTGACCGCCACCTACCGCTTCTGATCTACCTGTGCTGATCCGCGTTTGCAGATCCGCGTCGCCAGTCGATCGCGCACGGATCGCGGGCCGCGCAATACCGGCGGTGATACCCACCGCCGCCAAGTCC
>JBOHYD010000256.1:0-1733 GCA_050737635.1 Luteimonas sp.
CCACCGGAACACGTAAGTTTAAATCTCACAACGGCACCGCCTTCTATCCGATTCTTGTCCATCGGCTCGCAGGTTCGATCCACGCTTCCTCCCCACGCTCGGTCACCCTCACGCAGTTGCGCTTCACTTCGCTCACTGTGGTCAGCTCGCGGGAGGACTCGCACCTCCAAGAGTGCGCCCGTGCCGGGCGCACCAAAAAAACAGGGCGCCAAAGCGCCCTGTCGTACTGCACTACCAGTATGACGCTGGATCAGAAGCGATACTGCGCTGCGACGCCGAGCAGGTCGGCATGGGCGGAGAACTCGCCGGTCAGGCGCGAGCCGCTGGACGAGACGGTGTCGACGGTTGCATTGTCGATCTCGATGCGGGTGTAGGCGGCATCGAAGCTGAGGTTCGGCGATGCGTTCCAGGTCAGGCCCAGCGAATACAGCTGGCGATCGTTGTCGGGCAGGCGCGGGGTGCGCGCTTCGTCGTTGGTTGGGGTTTCGTCGTAGGCGACGCCGGCGCGCAGCGTGAAGGCGTCGCTGAGGTCGTATTCGCCGCCGAGCGCGTACACGTAGGTGTCGTCCCAGTTGAAGGCTTCGCGGGACAGCAGCGTGGTGTCGCTGCGGAAGATCTCCACGGACTGCAGCGAGTGCCAGTCGGTACGCTGCACGTCGACCATCAGCCGGAACTGTTGGCTAAAGTCGTACTGCAGGCTCAGCGTGTCGGTACTCGGCGTGGTCAGCGGCGCATAGATGCTCTGATCGTTGAACGCGGTGTTGCGGGTGGCGGCAAACACCGCAGCGACATTGCCGGGCACGGTGAAATTGGCCTCGCCGGTCAATTCGTGGTCGATCTCGGAGCGGTGCGCATAGCCGATCCACAGTGCATCGGTCGGACGCCACTGCGCACCGAGCAGCCAGCCGATGCCGGTGTCGTCGCCCTGCACTTCGGCACGGCCGTCGGCACTCTGCGCTGCGAAGCCGGGCACGCGTGCGGCGGCTAGCGCGCTGCCGAAGTCGATCGCGTTGGACAGGGTGACGTCGGCGCGCTGATAGATTGCGCCGAGGCCAATCGAGAAGCGCTCGGTGATCGCGATCGCCGCGGCAAACGTCAGGTCGATGGTCTGCACGTCGGAGGTGATCGCGCTGTAGCGGCCGATCCAGTCGCTGTCGTATTCGGTGACTAGGCCAAACGGTGCATTGACACTGGCGCCGAGGGTCACGCGATCGAACGCACCGCTCAGCGGCACCACGATCGCCAGTGCCGGAACGGCCTGCGGATCGCCCGGGTCGCCGCCGTCACCGCCGTTGAGGGGGGTGCGGAATGCGCTAGTGCCGCCACCGTCGTACTTGGCGGTTAGGTCGATCACGGTCACGTCGGTCTGCACGGTGGTGGTGTCGAGGTTGACCATCGCAGCGGGATTGTTGGACACCACCGACGCATCGTGCTGGGCGACGGCGGTGCCGGAGTTGGCACGACCGAGGGTCTTGACACTGTTTTCGCGGATCTGGAAGCCGGATGCGCCGGCCGGGCCGATCGCGAGCACGCCGACGATGCCGATGGCGAGGGTGGAATAAGTAATGCGGGAATGCATGGACATTGCGTGGCTCTCTCCGTAGACGAGGTCAGGGGAACAATAGACGCCGCGCGATCCGAACGGTGTGCCCCGTCCTGGATCAGCTGTGCGGGAAACCCTTCCCGACAATCGGCGCCGGTCGCACTATACCGTGGCGTGTGTTGGCGTGGGC
>JBOHYD010000257.1:0-13791 GCA_050737635.1 Luteimonas sp.
CCTGGGTCCCGGCTTGCGCCGGGATGACGGCCGCAGCAGAAATCGGACCGTGCAAAACAAACGGGGAAGGACCTGCGCCCTTCCCCATGCGTGAGGCTGTATCGCGGACATACGCACGCGAACGCGCGGACATCCGCAAAAAAACCTGCATCAAGCCGCGAGTGCGCCCTTGGCCTTCTCGGTGAGCGCCGCAAAACCCGCCGCGTCGTGCACGGCGATGTCCGCCAGCACCTTGCGGTCGAGGGTGATGCCGGCCTTGAGCAAGCCGTTCATGAAACGGCTGTAGCTCATGCCGTTGATGCGCGCAGCGGCGTTGATGCGGGTGATCCACAGCGAGCGGAAATTACGCTTCTTCTGCTTGCGGCCGATATAGGCGTACTGCAACGCCTTGGTGACCGCCTGCTTGGCGACACGGAAGACTTTGCGGCGGGCGTGGTAGTAGCCCTTGGCCTGCTTGAGGATTTTTTTGTGACGACGGCGGGCCGTCACACCACGTTTGACTCGAGCCATTGTTCAGTCCTCCTCAGAGATACGGCAGCATGCGGTCCAGACGGCCCGCGTCCTCGGCACGAACATGGTTCGTCTGCCGCAGGTTGCGTTTGCGTTTGGTCGGCTTCTTGGTGAGGATGTGGCTGCGATTGGCATGGCCGCATTTGTACTTGCCGGAAGCGGTCTTCCGGAAGCGCTTGGCCGCGCCTCGATGCGTCTTGATCTTGGGCATTGCGTGAGTCCTTTGCATTCACTGTGACTGACACGGGCGGCGGCGCATCGCGAGCGATGCCACCGCGCTTTCCATCCTGCCTGTGCCGGCGGGTAAGTCGCTGATCCGCGGGGGATCAGGACGGGTCCGAGGGGCTTGCGTACAACATCCGGTCAAACCGGGCCGCGTAGTTTAGCGGTGCTTGCTGGGCCTTGCAAATCAGCGGGTTGCACGGCGGAAGCATGCGGTGCGCGAGCGGCGTTGCCTCATCCAGCGCTGCGCGCCACCCCGTATCGGGTACGGGGCAGGCTCTTCTCCGGAGGGAGAAGGACGAACGACAGGCCCGGGCTATTTCTTCTTGGGTGCGATCATCATCACCATCTGCCGGCCTTCGAGGCGCGGGCGCGATTCGATGACGATGTCTTCACCGAGATCAACCTCAATACGCGCGGCCATCTCGCGGCCGAGCTCCTGGTGGCTCATCTCGCGGCCGCGGAAGCGGATGTTGACCTTGATCTTGTCGCCCTCCTCGAGGAAGCGGCGCATGTTGCGCAGCTTGATCGCGTAGTCGCCGTCGTCGGTGACCGGGCGGAACTTCATTTCCTTGATTTCGACCTGCTTGGTCTTTTTCTTGGCCAGGTTGGCCTTTTTCTGCAGCTCGAACTTGAACTTGCCGAAATCCATGATCCGGCAGACCGGCGGATCGGCGTTGGGCTGGATCTCGACGAGGTCGAGGCCCACTTCTTCGGCCATCGCCAGCGCTTCGTCGCGTGAGAGCACGCCGACCATTTCGCCGTCGTCGCCGATCACACGCACGCGCGGGACGCGGATTTCCAGGTTGCGCCGGTTCTGCTTGTTGTCAGGGATACTGATGTGTCGATCTCCAAGGTGACTCGTGCCGAGCGTGGCGACGCCCGGGCCAGTTGCGCATCTCCGGGACGGACATGCGCGCGGTACAGCCGGAATTATTACGCTGTCGCGTGTTCGCAGCGCAAGCGCGCGGCAAAGTCTGCGACTGTCATCGTCCCCAGATCTTCCCCGGATCGCGTGCGCACGGCGACGGCGCCGTTTTCCTTTTCGCGGTCTCCAACCACGAGCAGGTACGGTACGCGCTGTAGCGTGTGCTCGCGGATCTTATAGCCGATCTTCTCGTTCCGCAAATCGGCGTCGACGCGGAAGCCTTGATTTGCAAGGCTTTTACGCACGTCGTCGACGTGGTCGGCTTGGGCGTCGGTGATGTTCATCACCACCGCCTGCACCGGGGCCAGCCAGGCGGGGAAGGTGCCGGCATGATGTTCGATCAGGATGCCGATAAAACGCTCCATCGAGCCGACGATCGCCCGGTGCAACATGACCGGGGTCTGCTTCTGACTGTGCTCGTCGACGTATTCCGCGCCGAGCCGGCCCGGCATCATGAAATCGACCTGCATCGTGCCGAGCTGCCAGGTGCGGCCGATGGCGTCCTTGAGGTGGTATTCGATCTTCGGGCCGTAGAACGCGCCCTCGCCCGGCAGTTCGTCCCACGCGACGCCGGCACTGGCAAGCGCATTGCGCAACGCGGCCTCGGCCTTGTCCCAGGTGGCGTCGTCGCCCAGACGCGGCTCGGGGCGCAGCGCGATCTTCAGCTGCACCTCGGTGAAGCCGAACGTCGCGTAGACGTCCATCGCCTGGCGGTGGAAAGCAGTGACCTCGGACTCGATCTGGCTTTCAAGGCAGAAGATGTGGCCATCGTCCTGGGTGAAACCGCGCACGCGCAGGATGCCGTGCAGCGCGCCGGACGGCTCGTTGCGGTGGCAGGCGCCAAACTCGCCGTAGCGGATCGGCAAGTCGCGGTAGCTGTGCAAACCCTGGTTGAACACCTGCACATGGCCGGGGCAGTTCATCGGCTTGACGGCGTAGGTGCGCTTCTCGGACTCGGTGAAAAACATATTGTCCTTGTAGTTGTCCCAGTGACCGGACTGCTTCCACAGCGACACGTCGAGGATCTGCGGGCAGCGCACCTCGCCATAGCCGCCATCGCGATACACCTCGCGCATGTGCTGCTCGACCACCTTCCAGATCGACCAGCCCTTCGGGTGCCAGAACACCAGCCCCGGCGCTTCCTCCTGCAGGTGAAACAGATGCTGCTGCTTGCCGATCCTGCGGTGATCGCGCTTGTCGGCCTCCGCGATGCGCTGGAGGTAGCCGGCGAGCTGCTTTTTGTCGGCCCAGGCGGTGCCGTAGATGCGCTGCAGCTGCTCGTTTTTGGAGTCGCCGCGCCAGTACGCGCCGGAAATCCGCGTGAGCTTGAAGGACTTCAAAAATCGCGTGTTCGGCACATGCGGGCCGCGGCACATGTCGACGTATTCCTGATGCTGGTACAGGCCCATCTGCATCTCGGCGGGCATGTCGTCGATCAGCCGCAGCTTGTAGTCCTCGCCGCGCGACGTGAAGATCTCGACGACTTCGGCGCGCGGGGTCATCTTCTTGACCACGTCGTACTCGGTGTCGATCAGTTCGACCATGCGCGCCTCGATCGCGGCGAGGTCGTCGGGCGTGAACGGGCGCTCGTACCAGATGTCGTAATAAAAGCCCTCGTCGATCACCGGCCCGATCACCATCTTGGCGGTCGGGTAGAGCTGCTTGACCGCATGGCCGACCAGATGGGCTGCGGAGTGGCGGATGATCTCGAGGCCGTCGTCGTCCTTGGCGGTGACGATCTGCAGTGCAGCGTCGTGGTCGATGACATCGCTGGCGTCGACCAGCCTGCCGTCGATGCGACCGGCGATGGTGGCCTTGGCTAGGCCGGGGCCGATGGACTGGGCGACGCCGATGACGGACACCGGGGCGTCGTACTCGCGGCGGCTGCCGTCGGGGAGGGTAATGGTGATCATGGGGTTGGCGGCGATATTGGTGATGATGGCGGTGGGCGCGATGGCGAGACCGCGACAACCGCGGGACGGCGGCGGGACGTGCACGCGGACAATAAAAAAGCGCCGCGAGGGCGCCCGGCGGTGGGGTGCCTCGCAGGACGCTAGCGATGGATGGTGATAGTCCTCATGTCGCACACTCGGCCCTGGGCCACCTCGACGACGAATTGCGATCGGTACGGCGATCGCGCCGGCCGCGCGGCGGCAAAACTCAGCATCTGATCGCGGCGAATCAAGGATAGTCATCCCGACCCGACGCGGCAACCGTTGCGCGAGGACGGCTTTGACATTCGCGACCGCCGCGCGGCGACGATGCCACCTGGCCGCGTCCGCCGGCTTGCCGCGCATCTACGGCTTGGGACTGCGCATTGCCCTCGATCACCGCGGCTGCATGCCGCATGCCGCATTGCAGCATGTACCGCACGTCGCGCACGCCGCATGCTGTGCATCGATTGCCACGTCTACCGCGCACCATCGCCATGCCGGATCGCGCGACGACGCGTGGCATCATGCCGCCACTTCGCAACGACCTCACCATGACGATCAAGGGCAAAGCCACTTCGCTGGACATCGCGCACCTCGCCGGCGTGTCGCAACCCACCGTATCGCGTGCGCTCAGCGGCAGCCCGATGGTCAATGCCGACACGCGCAAGCGCATCCTCGCGATCGCCGAGCAGCTCAACTACAAGGTCGATAAAAACGCCTCCAACCTGCGCCGCCAGCACTCCGGCACGATCGCGCTGCTGCTGTTCGAGGACCAGACGTCGGACGACTCGCAGATCAATCCGTTTTTCGTATCGATGCTCGGCTCGATCACCCGTGCCTGCGGCCTGCGCGGCTACGATCTGCTGATCTCGTTCCAGCACGCCTGCGAGGACTGGCAGGCCGAATACGAAGACAGCCACAAGGCCGACGGCATCATCCTGCTCGGCTACGGCGACTACCTCGAGGCGCAGTCGCGATTGCAGCAGCTGGCCGAACGCGGCACCCATTTTGTGCGCTGGGGCTCGGCGTCGCCGGGCCAGCCCGGCGTGTCGATCGGCTGCGACAACGTGCAGGGCGGCCACGACATCACCGCGCACCTGGTCGCGCAGGGCCGCACGCGCATCGCGTTTCTCGGCGACGCGTCGGATCACTATCCGGAGTTTTTCGAGCGCTATCGCGGCCACGTCGCGGCGCTGCAGTCCGCCGGGTTGAGCGCGGTTGCGGCGCTGCAGATCGATGCGATCACCACCGAGCAGTCCGGTTACGACGCCGCGATGGCGTTGATCGGCAAAGCGCAGGCACGCGGCAACGCAAACTCCGATTCCCCGCGTTTGGACGCGCTGTCTTTCGATGCCGTGTTCTGCGCCAGCGACCTGATCGCGATCGGCGCGATGCGCGCATTGAAGGAGTGCGGCCTGCGCGTGCCCGACGATGTCGCGGTGGTCGGCTTCGACGACATCCCGATGGCGAGTCTGGTCACCCCGACGCTGTCCACCGTGCAGCAGGACACCAGCCGCGCCGGCAGCATCCTCGTCGACCGCCTGCTGCAATTGATCCGCGGCGAGCCGGTCGACAACCAAACCATCCCGGCGACGCTGGTGCTGCGCCGCTCGTCGATCGTCGACTGATCGGCAGCGGCCGCTCCCGCAAACACGACGACACCGCCGTGTATCGCGCGCCGCGCACGGCTACTTCAGGCCAGTCACGCCCTTGCTGCGCAGTTCCTCGGCCGTCGGCGGACGCGACTTGCGCGCCATCAGCGCGGTCAACCGCTCGCGCAGATCCGCGCGCGTCACTGTGCCCTCGTAAAGAAACACGCGCGCGCCGTGCGCCGCAACCTCGGCTTCGATCGCGTCTTTGGCATCGACCGCAGCGCCGTCGAAGGCATCGCGCCATGCGCCGGGCTGCAGATAGTCGCTGACCGTCATCTGCGTCGGCGCATCGCCCTTGTTCAACAGCACCAGTGCGGTCTGCTGCTGGCCGGCGTGCTCATAGACGCGATAGAACACCGCCTCGTTGCCATCCAGGCGCACGTCGACCTGCAGGCCGCGCTGCAGCGCCACCGATGCCCTGCGCACCTCGGCGATGCGCTTGAGCTGCGCGCGGATCGGATTGGCGCGCGCGGCATCGATGCGCTCCTGGCCGAAGTAGTTGCGGTTGCCGGCGTGCTCGGCGCGGCCGCGCATGAAGCCGGTCTCCGATCCGTAATAGATCGCCGGAATGCCGCGTGCGGTAAACAACCAGTTGTGCACGTCGATGAAACCGGCATCGGTCGCGTCGAGACGCGGCATGTCGTGGTTGTCGTAGAAGGTCACCAGCTCGTAGGGATTGGCATACGGGCCGTCCTGCAGAAACAACGGCGCGCGCAGACGCTCGAAACCGACCTGCTTGCGTCCGAACACCTCGTCAAGCCCCTGCTTCAGCGGAAAATCCAGCACGCTGGTCTCGCCGTGGCCGGGCCAGGTGTGATGCGCGATGTTGTCGGCGTCGTAGTCGAAGACCTCGCCAAACATGAACAGCCCCGGATGCGTCGCACGGATGCGCGCGGTGAACTCATGCCAGAAACTGTCCGGCATCCAGCCGATGGTGTCGATGCGCAGCGCGTCCGCGCCCTGCCGCAGCCATTGTTGATAGGCGCCGAGCAGATAATCCATCACCGCCGGATTGCGTTCGTTGAAATCCGACAGCTCGGCCAGCCCGCCGCTGGTGTTGTAGAACGCGTGCAGCGGCTTGTTGGCCGGATCAAGGCTGGCCGGCGGCAGGTTCTGGTGATCGGCGATGAGCGTCCCGTTTGCATCGAAGATCCGCCCGAACTGCGGCTGCAGTTTCGGCATCGTGTACGACGGCGAGCCGTGGTTGCCGACGATGTCGAGCACGACCTTCAACCCTTGCGCGTGCATCGCGCTGGTGAAACCGGCGAAATCCAGACCGGCGCTCGGCAGATGCTCGTCGAGTTTGTAGAAATTCACGCCCCAGTAGCCGTGATAGCCGGTCTTGCCGCGATCGGTCAGCGAGCTGCCCCAGCTGATCGCCTTGCCGCCGGTGAATGCCTGGTCGGGGTTGTCGACGATCGGGGTGATCCACACCGCGTCGAAACCCATCTCGCGGATGTATGCCGCGTTGTCGACCATGCCTTTGAAATCGCCGCCGAGATAGCCGATGTTGTCGAGCTCGCCTTTCGGCGTCTCCGGTGTCGGCACGTCGAAGGTGCGGTGTGCGCCGCCCTGCATGCGATGGTCGTTGGACGCGTCGCCGTTGACGAAGCGGTCGGTGACGACGAAGTACAGCGCGTTGCTGGCGAAGGGTTCGAGGGTGCCGTAGTAGTCGGCGGCGGCGGCCGGCGGCGGCCGCGTTGCCGGCGTGGCGCACCCGACCGCAGCGGTGGCGATTGCAGTTGCAAGAATCAACGCTCGAATCGGCATGTAATGTAATCCTTGAGTGACCCGCAGGTTTTGAAACTGTGATCCCGAACGCAGCGAGGGATCTGCCCGCAGGTGCCGGAAGCGCAAAGCAGATTGACCGGCTACGCCGTTGTCCGGCGTGCAACAACTAACGCATCGGTGCCGCAGCGGCTGCCCGTGCCTCCGGCACCCGCACGCGCAGCACGCACAGCCCCGACACGATCAGGCTGACGCCGCCGATCATCAGCGCCTGCATCGCATGACCACCGAAGAAAGCCTTGAGCATCGGTCCCAGCACGCTCACCGCGATCAGCTGTGGGATGACGATAAAAAAGTTGAAGATGCCCATGTACACGCCCATCTTCGCTGCCGGCACGCTGTCCGACAGCAGTGCATACGGCAGCGACAGGATCGATGCCCAGGCAAAACCGATGCCGACCATCGACAGCAGTAGCCACTGCGGGTCGCGGATCACCAGAAACGACAGCAGCCCCAGGCCGCCGAGGATCGCGTTGACCAGATGGCTGACGCGCAGGCCCAGGCGGCGCACCATCTGCGGGATCACGATCGCCGCGAGCGCGGCAAAGCCGTTGTACGCGGCAAACAGCACGCCGACCCAGTTGGCACCTTCGTTGTACAGCGCCGAGGTGGTGTCGGTGGTGCCGTAATGCACCGAGGTGACGGCAGCGGTGGTGTAGATCCACATCGCGAACAGTGCGAACCAGGAAAAAAACTGCACTACCGCCAACTGACGCATCGCCTGCGGCATGTGCTGCAGATCGTCGATGATGGCGCGCAGCATGGTGGCCGGCGACAGCAAGCGCGCAACCACCTGCGCGAGCCCGTAGAAGTTGCAGATGCCGGCGATGACCAGCAGCTCCTTGGCAAGCCCGAAGTAGAAGGTCGCAGCGAGGACTACGTTGCCCGCTACCAGCCACCACACCGCGGCGAGCAAGCTCGGTGCCTTGCGCGCCACCGCCGCCTGCGGCGGATGCGCGTCGTCAAAACCCGCAAGCTGCTCCGGCGAGTACTCGCGCGTGCGCAGCACCGTCCAGCCAACCGCCACCAGCAGCGCGGCGGCACCGAAGTAGAACGCATAGCGCACGGTGTCGGGAATCTGTCCTTCGGGTGCGGTATTGGCCACACCAGCCTTTTCCAATAGCCACGGCAACAGGCCTGCGACCACCGAGCCGACGCCGATGAAGAAGCTTTGCATCGCATAGCCGGTGGCGCGCTGCCGGGGTGCCAGCTGATCGCCGACATACGCACGGAACGGCTCCATCGAGATGTTGATCGACGCGTCGAGCACCCACAGCAGGCCCGCTGCGATCCACAGCGTCGGCGAATTCGGCATCGCGAACAGCGCCAATGTCGCGAGCACCGCGCCGATCAAAAAATACGGCCGACGACGGCCAAAACGATTCCAGGTGCGATCGGACAGATAACCGACGATCGGCTGCACCAGCAGCCCGGTCAGCGGCGCGGCAATCCACAGGATCGGGATGTCGTCGACCTGCGCGCCGAGCGTCTGGAAGATGCGGCTGACGTTGGCGTTCTGCAGCGCGAAGCCGAACTGAATGCCGAGAAAGCCGAAGCACATGTTCCAGATCTGCCAGAACGACAGCGGCGGTTTTGCGGTCATGCGTCGATGTCCTTGCGAGATGTGGTGGCGTCATGTCGGTGTGGCGTCATGCGGTGCGGTCATGGCGATGGCGCAATCTCGAGCGCGCCGATGCGCGCATCGTTGAGCGGGCCTTCGACGCCGCCCCTGCCGCCGGTGTAGCGCGCGAAGTGGCGCAGCGCGCTCATGTTGACGCCCTCGGCCAGCGTGATCGTGCAGCGCTGTCCGGCAGTGGCCGAAAAACTCACCGTCGTCGACGACTGTTCGCCGCGGCTGTACGGCATTACCACCGGCGAACGCTGCTCGGCCGCGTCGCCGCAGCGCAGCTGCAACCACTTCACCGCCGCAGTCACGCCAGTGTTGAGGGGGCCGGTGGGATTGTCGTAGCGCAGCGTCGCGCGATAGCGGCCGTCACGCGGTGCGGTCCAGCGGCGCGGCCAGTCGCCGTCCACGGCCGCGACGTCGCCGATGCACAGGGTGGGGCTGTGCAGCGATTCGACGCCGTCGGTATTGCTGCGCGTGACGCTCACGCACTGCCGCGCGTCGCGCAGCGGCAGTTTGGCGGTGCCTGCGATCGCGCCGACGCGTTTGCCATCGACGTATAGCGTGTCGGCATCCGCCGCGGCGATGTGCCAGCCGTCGGCATTGCGCGTCGCGACTGGCTTGGCGACGCCCATCGGCGCGAACTGCGGCGCATCAAGCACGACCGGCGACGCCGCAACGGTCTTCGCTTCGAGCTGCACGGTGGTCTGCTTGCCTTCGCGATGCATCTTGCCGGCCACCAGCAGATTGCCGGACAGCGCGCGCGGCCGGCGCAGCGCGATGCTGCGATCGCTCATGCGCAGGCGGATGACGTCGCGGTCGCCGAACAACATCGGCACCAGCGCGACCGGAATCTTCGGCGCCACCGTGCCATCGGCCTCGACGCCGAACACGCCGGTCAGCACCATGTCGAGATATCCCGCGACCGACCACAGCTGCCGCGGCGAATTGACCACCGGACCGCTGAGCGCGCCGTCGTCGACATGTGCGGCCTGGGTGACGAATTCGTAGTTCTCCATATTGGACCCGGCCAGCGCTGCGCCGCGCATCAGCGAGCGCAACTCGTGGTCGATGCGCGCGGGCATGTCGAGCTTGCGCGCGGCCTTCAGCGCGTAAGCACTGACAAACGGCCAGATCGCGCGGTTGTGGTAGATCGCGATGCCCGGCTGCTGCGGCCAGATCACCGGGCTGCCGGCGGCGCTGGCCGGATAGTTGGCCAGCGATTGCCGCGCGCGCGCCTCCGGCATCGCGCCCGACAACGCTGCCAGCGACATACCGAGCAGGTCGTAGGCCTCGAACGCCACCGGATGCGCGGCGGCGCCGATGTAGCTCATGTACATGCCGCGATGCGCATTCCAGAAGTGCCTGTCGATCGCCTTGCCGAGCGCGGCCGCCTGCGCGCGATAGTCCGCAGCACTGGCGTCGTGGCGGCGGTCGGCCATCTCCGCGGCCAGCCGCAGCGCCTGGTAATGCAGCACATTGGTCGACAGCGCGAAGGATTCGGCGATCAAGGTCACCGCGTCCGCCGTCCATGCCGGATAACTTTGCTCGCGCCAGTCGAGAAACGAGGTCTCGCCGCGGTACAGGCCGAGTTCGGCGTCGAAGACATACGCGCGGTCCTGCGCCAGCGTATCGCGCAGCGCGCGCCAGGTCTGTTGCGCAAATGCGGCATCGTCGAGCAGGTGGCGCGCGCCGAGAAACCACGCCACGCGGTCGCTGCTCACCGGCCAGCTGCCGCCGCTACCGGTGTCCTGCGCAACGTACAGGCCCTGTGGCAGACCGGTCGCGCGCACCTCGGACAGCTTGAACCGCAGCGTGCGGCGCATGCGTTCGGGGTCGAGCCTAGCGAGTGCAAGATCGGCGGAATAGCTGACGTCGCGGGTCCACACATAGGGCCACTTGGCGCCGGTCTGGTAGCAGTCGCAGGACAGCGGCCGGCCGTTGTCGAACGCGTCGTCACGGATCTCGATGACGCGGTCGGCGTGCATCTCCTGCTGCGCGAGCGCGAACAACCCGTCGAACAGCATGCTGGCGGTGTCGGAAGTCATCGCCTGTGGCGCGATCGCGACGGTCTCGGGATCGTTGCCCGGCACGGTCAGTCGATAGCCGTCGCCGTCGGCGCGGATCTGCGCGCTGCGCTGCTGCCAGCCGATGGTGTCGTGCGTCCACGCCGCGTCCGCGGCCGATGCGGCGGCGCTCGTCACGAAATACCCGGTCATGCACATCCCCAGGACAAGCAGTCCTCCACACACGCTGCGGTGCATCCACCCTCCTCGTCACGCGAATGTCGTCAATGCATCGATGCGATCGGCAGGCATGCTGACATGGCGCCACGCGCGCCCGCATGGCGATCGCGGCCATCGTAGTGGCCGGCGCACCTGCACAACGAGGATTGCATACGTATTCGGCGCGCAAGCGACGCGGGCCTAGCGATGTGCGCAGCGGCGCTGTGGAATAGTGTCCGCCGCCCTGCACCGCGACGTCGGCGCACGGAGTCTCGAACGAGATCTTGACAAACAATTGAGGATGCGGATGGCGATGGCGATGGCGATGGCAGATGCGATGACCACGGCACACTGGTGGCGCGGCGCGGTGATCTACCAGATCTACCCGCGCAGCTTCATGGACACCGACGGCAACGGCATCGGCGACCTGCCTGGCATCATCAACCGGCTCGGCTACGTCGCCAGCCTCGGCGTCGACGCGATCTGGATCTCGCCGTTCTTCAAATCGCCGATGGCCGATTTCGGCTACGACATCGCCGACTACTGCGACGTCGATCCGCTGTTCGGCACGCTCGACGATGTCGACCGCCTGCTCGCCAAGGCCCACGGCCTCGGCATCCGCGTGATGATCGACCAGGTGCTCAGCCACACCTCGATCGAGCATGCGTGGTTCCGCGAAAGCCGCAGCAGCCGCGACAACCCGAAAGCCGACTGGTACGTATGGGCCGACGCCAAGCCCGACGGCTCGCCGCCCAACAACTGGATGTCGCTGTTCGGCGGCGTCGCGTGGACATGGGAGCCGCGGCGCGGGCAGTACTTTTTGCACAACTTCCTGGCGTCGCAGCCGGACCTCAATTTCCACAATCCGCAAGTGCGCGCGGCGACGCTCGACAATGTGCGTTTCTGGCTTGAGCGCGGCATCGACGGCCTGCGCCTGGACGCGATCAACTTCTGCTTCCACGACCCGCTGCTGCGCGACAACCCACCGCGGCCGCCGGAGCTGCGTGTCGGGCGCGGCTTCAGCCCGGACAATCCGTACGCGTTCCAGTACCACGTCCACAACAACACACAACCGCAGAATCTCGCGTTTCTGGAAGAGCTGCGCACGCTGGTCGATGCCTTCCCCGGCGCGACCACGCTCGGTGAAATCTCCTCCGACGATTCGCTCAGCACCATGGCTGAGTACGTCGGCGATGCGCGCCTGCACATGGGTTACAGCTTCGAACTGTTGACCAACGATTTCAGCGTCGCGCACATCCGCGACACGGTGACCGCGCTCGAATCGCGGATGCCGCGCGGCTGGCCGTGTTGGGCCATTTCCAACCACGACGTGCAGCGCGCGGTCACGCGCTGGGGCCGCGGCGACGGCGCCACCGACAGCTTCGCGCAACTGCTGCTGGCGCTGGTGACTTCGCTGCGCGGATCGGTGTGCCTGTACCAGGGCGAGGAACTCGGACTCACCGAAGCCGACGTGCCGTTCGAGTCGTTGCAGGATCCCTACGGCGTTGCGTTCTGGCCCAACTTCAAGGGTCGCGACGGCTGCCGCACGCCGATGCCGTGGAACGGCGATGCCCACGCCGGTTTCAGCTGCACGTCGCCGTGGTTGCCGCTGCCCGAGCAGCATCGCGCACGTTCGGTGTCCGCGCAGGAGGCAAATCCGGATTCGGTGCTGCACGCCACGCGGCGTCTGCTGCGCTGGCGCAGCACGCAGCCGGCACTGCAGTGGGGTGACATTCACATGCTCGACAGCGCCGAGCCGGTGCTGGCCTTCGTGCGCACGTTCGACAACGAACGGTTGCTGGTCGCGTTCAACCTGTCGAATGATGCGCAGACATTCACGCTGCCAAGCGGCATGCACGTCGTGGCCGTGCTGGCCGATCATGGCCTGCAGTCGGGCCGTCTCGACGGCGACATGCTGCATCTGCCGGCGCATGCGGTGTTCTACGGCAAGACCGCCTGAACCGGAGAGCATTACGGCTTCACTGTAGGAGCGGCCTTGGCCGCGATCGGGCGTTCCCGGTAGCGCTTCGCGGCCATGGACGCTGCTACATGAAATGCACGTGTTCGACCGCCAAAACTACGCTGCTTTGTCCACCGCGCAGTGACGCACAATGAAATCGCCATGCGTCGGCATCACCCGTACGCAGTTCTCGATCACGCCGCGGATGCTGTCGACAAACTCGACGACCTTGGCCTCCGGATACAGGTCCACCAGTGGGTGATAGCTGTTCGCCTGCAGACGCTGGCCGTGCATCACCTGCACCCAACTCTGCTCGGCAAACATTTCGTTGCCCTCGCGGAACACGCGGCCGTTGCTGCGGAACAGATCCATGCGCCGCTGCAATGTCTCGGGGATCGGCATCGTGCGCAGGTAGTTCCAGAACTCGCTGTCGCTGCGCTCGGTGGCGTGGTAATGCAAGATCAGGAAATCGCGGATACGGTCGAACTCGAAATCCGAATGCGCATTGAATGTATCGATATCGGCCTGATCGAAGCCGGCGTGCGGAAAAAATGCCGTCAGCCGCGCGATCGACGACTGGATCAGGTGGATGCTGGTCGACTCCAGCGGCTCCATGAAGCCGCTCGCCAAGCCGATCGCCACGCAGTTGCGGCTCCAGAATTTTTTTCGCTTGCCGGTCACAAAGCGCAGCGTGCGCGGCTCCGCCAATGGCCGGCCGTCGAGGTTGGCGAGAAGGGTCGCGGTGGCGGCGTCCTCGCTGATGAACTGGCTGGAAAACACGTAGCCGTTGCCGGTGCGGTGCTGCAGCGGAATGCGCCACTGCCAGCCGGCCGCGCGCGCCGTCGAACGGGTGTACGGCAGAAACTGCCCGGCCGATTCGCACGGCACCGCAATGGCGCGATCGCAGGGCAGCCAACGCGTCCAGTCCTCGTAGCCGGTGTGCAGCGC
>JBOHYD010000258.1:0-4579 GCA_050737635.1 Luteimonas sp.
CTCGAGGGGTTGGGGCGTGGTGGGTTATTTAATTTCATGCATTTTGATCTGACTGTGGATACGATGCCGGTTCTTACCATCGTTCCTTGAGTTTGATGCCGGCGACGTCAATCTCAATACTGGTGTCTGACAGATGCATCAGGATGACTGACTGAGACGAGCCGCAGCAGGTTGCTGTAGCGAGCCTTTGGTAAAGCACAGAAACTCCTCCGCGTGAACATGACTGTGGCCGCAGAAGTTTGCGGCCACAGTCATATGGGGCGTTGGTTCCTACGTCAAAAGCGGCTGTCAATGGCGTGCGTTGCCCAGTGGCGTCCCCAAATGGCCGACGGTCTATGCATATTTTGCGACCTGGAATAACGTCCCCAACGGCGGGGCCATCCAGACCACGATCGGAGCAATCGTGCCGATCGCCAAACGCAGCGAACTGCATCCCTTTGCGGCGATGCCGCATAGCTGTGTGGTGGAACGCTCCTTATGCTTGGTTGGAGAAGTGCCGCCGGCCATGAAAGAACGGCGGGCGCAAGCCCAGCACCAGCCTGCAATCCATCCACCTCGCCTTCATGGCGCTATTACTCGGAAGGCTTTTAAACAGACGCTTAGAACGCCTGCTGGCACCAGGCCATGATTGGGCTCCAAAACAGGCCCAGCCCGAGCAGCGCCAGCGCGTTGATCGAAAACATCAGCCGCAGCGGCGCGTTCGGGCGCATGGTCACCGGCGCGCCGACCGGCTCGTCGAAATACATCACCTTGATCACGCGCAGGTAGTAGAACGCGCCGATCACCGCGAATACGATGCCGACGATCGCCAGCCACAGCAGGTCGCCCTGAATGGCCGCGCGCAACACCACCAGCTTGGCCCAGAAGCCCAAGAACGGCGGCACGCCGGCGAGCGAGGCCATGATGCACAGCACCAGCCCGGCCATCCACGGGCTGCGCGCGTTGAGGCCCTTGAAATCGTCGATGCGATCGGCCTCGAAGCCCTTGCGCGACAGCACGATGATCGCGCCGAACGCCGCCGCCGACATGATCGCGTAACAGATTGCGTAGAACATCGCCGCCGCATAGCCGGCCGGTGTGCCCCCGGCGATACCGAGGAACAAAAAGCCGACGTGTGAAATCGTCGAGTACGCGAGCATGCGCTTGAGATTGGTCTGCGCGATCGCGACCACGTTGCCGATCATCAGCGACAGCGCCGCAAGCCCCGCGACCAGCAGGTGCCACTGGTCGCCGAGCGGGCCGACACCGCTTTCGAGCAAGCGATAGGTCATGCCGAACGCGGCGAGCTTGGGCGCCGAGCCGATGAACAGCGTGATCGGCGTCGGCGCGCCCTGGTAGGTGTCGGGCAACCACATGTGGAACGGTGCGGCGCCGAACTTGAACGCGATGCCGACCAGCATGAACACCGTGCCGGTGAGCAGCAGCAGGCGGTCGGCACCTTCGATGCCGACAGCGGCGCTGCTGATCTGGGCAATGTCGAGCGTCTGCGTCGCGCCGTAGACCAGCGACATGCCGTACAGCAGCATGCCCGACGCCAGTGCGCCGAGGACGAAGTACTTCATCGCCGCTTCCGACGACAGCGGGCTGTCGCGGTCGATCGCGACCAGCGCATACGAGCTCAGCGCCAGCAGTTCGAGGCCGAGGTAGACCATCGTCATGTTGCCGGCCGAGACCAGCAGCAGCATGCCGGCGACCGAGAACAGGGTCAGCACCGGCACTTCGCCCTTGTACAGTCCGCGCTCGCGCAGGAAGGTCCAGCCGTAGCCGAGCGCGGCGGCGCTGACCAGCAGGATGCTCACCTTCAGCACGTCGGCCATGGTGTCGCGGACGAACATGCCGTCCATCACCGTGCCGTGGCCGCCGGCACCGGTCGCGATCAGCGCCGCGGCGGCCAGCAACACCGCGATCGCGCCGATGTGGGTGACGATGCGGCGGCGCTCGTCGACAAACAGGTCGAGCATCAGCAGCGCGAACGCGCCGAGAATCAGTGCCAGTTCCGGCGCCAGCGGCGCGATATCGGTGAAAGTTCGGACAGGCAGCCTCATCGCATCGGCAGTCATGGCAGGGTCTTCAACGCGACCACGCGCGCACCCGCATCAGCGCGGATTGATCCGCAGCAACGCGGCTTCCGACGGCACACCCTTGCCGTTCAGGGCGAACAGCATGTAGCTGCCCGGCGGGGTCGCATAGCCGGTCGGCAGCCGTACCTTGAAATCGTTGCCGGCCTTGCTGTAGGCCAGTTCGACGAAACGTTGGTCCATATCGAAGGAGTGGGTCACCGAGCCGGTCTTGGTCAGGGCGAAGCGCCGGATCGAAGCGCTCTGCGTGGTCGCCACCCGCAGCACCGCCCCCGGCGCGGCAGTCATCGGCGCCGACACGATCGCCGGCCGCAGCGCGCGGGCGCCGCTCGCGTCGAACAGGTAGGGCGGGTAATAGATCTCGGCGTTGAGATTGGTCTGCGGCCCCGGCGCGCCGCCGCCTAGGGTCAGCACGGTGGCGTCCGGCAGCAGGAGCGAGGCGGAGTGGTACAGCCGCATGCGCGCGGCCCTGGGGCCGAGCTTCCAAGTGCCGGTGGCGGGGGTGTAGATCTCGGTGGTGTAGGCGACGCCGTTGTCCGCGTTGTTGACCTCGCTGCCACCGGAAACGAACACGCTGCCATCGGCCATGACCGTGGCGTTGCTCCAATGGCGCGGATAGGTCATCGACGCCGTCTTCGTCACCTGCGGCGCAGCGCCATTGATATCGATGCGGAAAGCGGTCCTGACCGCAGGATCGTTGTCGTTGCCGCCGCCGCCGATCTGCAGAATCTTGCCCGGCGCGTACATCACCGCGCTCGACTGCCAGTTGCGGGCACTGCCGTTGTAGGTGCCCAGCGACCGGATCGTACCGGTGCCGGCGGGATCGATCTCGTACATCGCATCGCGCGAGATACCGAACACCTTGCCGTTCGGCGCGACGAAGTTGCGCGGGTAGTTCTGGTCGAAACTGCTGGTGGAGACGCCGGTCAGCAGGCGGTAGGTGCCGTCGACGGCGCGCACTTCCGGATAGTCGTTGCCACCCATGCCGCCCTGGAGCAGCACTTCGCCATCCGGCAGGGTCGTGGCCGTGGCGTACCAGCGTTTACGCCACATCTTGCCGACCCGCGTCATGCTGTTGTCGGCGGGATTGAATTCGACGATGTCGTCGTTGGGGGTGTTGGTCGTCGCGCCATCCACGTAGACGTCGCCGCCGAACAGACCGATGTTGCCGTTGCTGAGGATCAATTGGGCGTTGCAGAACAGATCCACCCGCGTCTGGTTCGGCAGCAACTGATGCGACTCCGGACCCAGGCCCAGTTGCGGATACCAGACGTCATAGTTGAACAGGCCGGTCTGCACGCCGTTTTGATCGCTGCCGTAGGTGAGCACGCGGCCGTCCGGGGTCAGCACCGCATGCATCCCGATCAGCGGCCAATCCACCACCGGCGAAAAGTTGCCCTTGACCGGATCTCCGGTGACGGGAATGGCCGCGCTGGCGCCCCCCGCTTTGGCGGCCGCCAGTGCGCGCCGGGCGGCAGGCGTTGAATCGCCGTACAGGACCGGAGCCGCTGCCGCCTTGCTCATGCGCGCCTGTTGCCTGGCCGCCAGTTCCGGGACGTGCTGCTGCGACCAATCGGCGACGCTGCCTGTCAGCTGCGCCGCATAACCGACCGCTGCGGCCGAGCCGATGCTGACGCAGCACAGCGTCAGTATCCGGATCGGCGTCTTGTTCCTGGTAATCATCCCCAAATTTCCTTTCAAGTTGATCATCGATCTGCTCCGCATCATGGTCGGCACTGCCGCGTTCTTGGGATGCTACGCCTGCCGGCAACGGTTTATAGCTTGCTGACTGCCAATTGTGACGCGATTCGCGCTATGGGCGGCTCCATCAGATCGGTCAGCGGTTTCGGCCACACGCCGATCAGCAGCACGCCGGCGGCGAAGGTGCCGAGCACGATCCATTCGCGGAAGTTCAGGTCTTCGAGTTCGGCGACGTGGGCGTTGCCGACGCTGCCGAACAGCACCCGCTTGACCAGCCACAGCGTGTACGCCGCGCCGATGACCAGCGTGAACGCGGCGGTGAATGCGAGCAGCGGATGCGCTTGGAACGCGGCGAGGATCACCATGAACTCGCCGACGAAGCCCGAGGTGCCCGGCAGGCCGGCATTGGCCATCGCGAAGAACACCATGAACACCGCGAACGCCGGCATCACATTGGCGACGCCGCCGTAGTCGCGGATCATGCGGGTGTGCATGCGGTCGTAGAGCACGCCGACGCAGGAGAACATCGCGCCGGAGATGAAGCCGTGCGAGACCATCTGCACCATCGCGCCCTGCAGGCCGAGCTGCGCGGCGTCGATGTTGCCGTGGTCGCGGACCAGCGCGAACGCGATGAAGGTACCCAGCGTCACGAAGCCCATGTGCGAGATCGACGAATACGCGATCAGCTTCTTCATGTCCTCCTGGACCAGCGCGACGAAGCCGACGTAGATCACCGCGATCAGCGACAGCGCGATCACCAGCCAGGCGAACTCGTGCGAGGCGTCGGGCGTGATCGGCAG
>JBOHYD010000259.1:0-3431 GCA_050737635.1 Luteimonas sp.
GTGCAGCCGAGTCCGGACGGCCTCGCGCAGGCCTTCCTGATCGGTGAGAAGTTCATCGACGCCAAACCGAGCTGTCTGGTGCTCGGCGACAATATCTTCCACGGCCCCGGCCTGACCCGGCTGCTCAACCGCGCCGACCAGCGCGACAGCGGCGCGACGGTATTCGGTTACTGGGTCAGCGATCCCGAACGCTACGGCGTCGCCGAGTTCGATGCCGCCGGCCGGGTCATCGGTCTCGAAGAAAAACCCATGCAGCCGCGCTCGCACTATGCGGTGACCGGGTTGTATTTCTACGACGGCCGCGCCAGCGAGTTCGCGCGTGCGCTGGCACCGTCGCCGCGCGGCGAGCTCGAGATCACCGATCTCAACCGCCGCTATCTCGACGACGGCGGTCTGCACCTGGAGCAGCTCGGTCGCGGTTATGCATGGCTCGACACCGGCACCCACCAGTCGCTGCTCGAAGCCTCCAACTACATCGAGACCATCGAGGCACGGCAGGGCCTGCGCGTGTGCTGTCCCGAAGAAATTGCCTGGAACAACGGCTGGATCGACGCCGCGCAGCTCGAAACCCTCGCGCGTCCGCTGGCCAAGAACGGCTACGGCCAGTACCTGCTCGGCCTCGCCGAACGCGGCTTCGTGCCATGACGGTCGCAATGCCATGAAAATCATCCAGACCGAGCTACCGGGCTGCGTGGTGATCGAGCCGCAGGTGTTCGGCGACGATCGCGGTTATTTTTTCGAGTCGTTCAACCGCGACAAGCTCGCCGCGCACGGGCTGACGCCCAACTTTGTGCAGGGCAACGTGTCCACTTCGGTGAAGGGCGTGCTGCGCGGGCTGCACTACCAGTGGCCGAAGCCGCAGGGCAAGTACGTGTCGGTGATCGATGGCGAGGTGTGGGACGTGGCCGTCGACATCCGCCGCGGCTCGCCGCACTTCGGCAAGTGGACGGCGGTGTTGCTCAGCGGCGACAACAAGCGCCACTTCTGGATCCCGGAGGGCTTCGCGCATGGCTTTGCGGTGCTCAGCGAGCGCGCGACGTTTACCTATCTGTGCACCGAAACCTACGACCGCGACGCCGACGCCAGCATCCGCTGGAACGACGCTGACTTGGCGATCGACTGGCCGGTCGCTGCGCCGCTGCTGTCGGACAAGGACGCCCGCGCGCCGCTGCTGTCCGAGGTCGTCGAAGCACGGCTGCCGGTCTACACGGGCTGAGCTCGCCGGTGATGTCCGCGCGCCGCGCGCGGAGCATGGCCGTCCACATCCGCGTCATCCATAACTGCCGCAAGGAAACACGATGAAGCTGCTGCTAGTCGGCGCAAACGGACAGGTTGGCACCGAGTTGCAGCGCAGCCTCGCGCCGCTGGGCACGGTGGTCGCCGCGACCCGCAACGGCACGCTGGCCGATGGCGGCATCTGCGAGATCGCCGATTTCGATGCGCCTGACGACCTATCCGCGCTGGTCGAGCGCGTCGCGCCGGACATCGTCGTCAACGCTGCGGCCTACACCGCGGTCGATCGCGCCGAGGACGATCTCGACGCCGCGTTCCGCGCCAACGCGCAAGGCCCGCGCGTGCTCGCCGCCGCCTGTGCCGCGCGCGATGCGCTGCTGGTGCATTACTCGACCGACTACGTGTTCGACGGCAGCGGCACGCGCGCCTATCGCGAGGACGACGCCACCGCGCCGCTCGGCGTGTACGGCGCGAGCAAGCGCGAAGGCGAGTGCGCCATCCAGTCCAGCGGCGTGCGCCACATGATCTTCCGCACCGCCTGGGTCTACGCCGCGCACGGCAAGAACTTCCTGCTGACGATGCTGCGCCTCGCCCGCGAGCGCGACGAGCTGCGCGTGGTCGCCGATCAGATCGGCACCCCGACATCCGCGGCGCTGATTGCCGATGTCACCGCGGCGGTGCTCGGCAGGCCACCTGGGGTGTCCGGCATTTGGAACCTGACGGCCACCGGCCATACCAGCTGGCACGGATTTGCCGAGGGCATCGTCGACCGCGCGCATGCGGCCGGCATCCTCGAACGCATCCCGCGCGTGTTGCCGATCGCAACTTCCGATTATCCGACCCGCGCACAGCGCCCGGCATACTCGGTGCTCGACATGACGCGGCTGCAGCGAGATTTTGGTTTGTCGGTGCCGAGCTGGGACCGGGTTTTGGATGATGTCGTGGCAGAGATCGAGGTTAGGCGCTGAATCCCAATCTCACCGCTGAAGTTGCCGGCGGTGTTCGCGGCAGCGGCAGCGGTGGCCGGGTCCACTGCTCAATCGCCGGTCGGGCAGCGTTGGACAGCCCTCAGCGGCAAAAAATACCTGCGCCACCCACCGTCTCAGAGATAGGCGCGGGTCAGGGTATTGAGATGCATGCGTTCGGCGTCGCGCAAAAACGGGGCCAGCAGCATCATCACCTGCACGATGCCGGCGCGGATCGCACGCTGCTCGTCGTTGTCGCCACGCACGGTGGCGTAGTTCATCCAGAACGTGGCGATGACCAGTACATTGGTCGCGGCGGCGTCGAGTTCGCTGGCCGATGCGCGCATGATGCCGGCTTGGCCGAGACCGCGCATCACCGTATGTGCGTTGCCGTCGGCGCGCTTGAGGATGCGCGCGAAGCGCACGCGCAGGCGGCGGTTGCGGCTGAGGATGTCGATCAGGTCGCGATACAAAAACCGGTAGTCCCAGATGCACTCGAACACCAGGTGCAGTTGCAGCCAGATGTCCTCGAGCTCCGGCAGCCGGCCCTGCGGGACCGACAGCGCGGCGTCCATCCGCGCGTCGAAGCCGGTGAAGATCTGCTCGATGATGTCGTCCTTGTTGCGGAAGTGGTAGTACAGATTGCCCGGGCTGATCTCCAGCTCGTCGGCGATGTGGTTGGTGGTGACGTTAGGCTCGCCCTGCGCGTTGAACATGGCCAGCGAGGCATCGAGGATGCGCTGGCGGGTCTGTTTGGAGGCCATCGAACCGGACTCGCCTAGGCGGCGAGCGTGTTCACCAGGTCGATGTACTGCTGCTTGGCGGCATCGGGCGCGGTGCCCTTGAGCTTGGCCCAGGCGTCGTACTTGGCGGTGCCGACGAAGTCGAAAAACCCTGGCTTGTTGCCGCTGACGTCGCCGTCGGCACCCTGTTTGTACAGCGCGTACAGGCGCAGCAGCGTGTCGTTGTCCGGACGCTCGGACAGGCCCTGCACGGCCTGCTTGGCCTGCTCGAACGCGGTGGTGAGATCGGTCATGGCGGCACTCCTCGAAGTGCGCGGTGATAGCACGCGACTCGTCAACGGGTCAATGCGAAAGGCCGGCGGTGCCAGGGCAATCGGGTGAACAGCGCCTTCATGAAGTGACGAGGCTGGCGAGGAAGTCATCGTTCCATGCCGCCACCTTGCGCCGCGCACGCAGCGAGTGCTTGGTGGAGGCGCGCCGGAGCAGATTC
>JBOHYD010000260.1:0-11303 GCA_050737635.1 Luteimonas sp.
CCCATGGGGCGCTCCTACGGAACGTGTGGCATCGCGGATACTGCGCGGACGCAATCAACGGGGCTCCTCGAGATGGGGATAGTAAGCAGTCGGTGCAAGACATGAAGGCAACGGTTGTCCATGGCGGTCGCCGCTGGCGACACTGGCTGTGGAAGCTGCCGCTGTTGCTGGTCGCGATCAGCGTGCTGCAGGTGCTGACGCTGCGGGCGATCGATCCGCCGTTTTCGGCGTTCATGGTGGCAAGACAGCTGTCGGCGTGGGGATCGGGCGACGGTGGTTTGCGCATCCGTTATGACTGGCGCGATCTCGATGCGATCGCGCCGAGCCTGCCGCTGTCGCTGGTCGCCGCCGAAGACCAGCGCTTCGCCGAGCATCACGGCTTTGACGTCGCGGCGATCGACAAGGCGCGCAAGCACAACGCGCGCGGCCGCAAGGTGCGCGGAGCGAGCACGATCAGCCAACAGCTCGCGAAGAACTTGTTTTTGTGGAGCGGACGCAGCTGGGTGCGCAAGGGCATCGAGGTCTGGTACACGGTGTTGATCGAGGCGCTATGGCCCAAGCAGCGCATCCTCGAGGTCTACGCCAACGTCGCCGAGTTCGGTGACGGGGTCTATGGCGCGCAGGCCGCGGCGCGCACCTACTGGGGCAAGGACGCAGGCCAGCTCACCGCCAACGAAAGCGCGCGGCTGGCCGCGGTGCTGCCGAGCCCGAAACGCTACAGCGCTGCCAAACCAGGCCCTTACGTGCAGCGCCGTGCGGCGTGGATCCAGCGCAATGTGCGTCGCATCGGCGGCGGCGCTTACCTCGAATCGCTGGAATGAGAGAGGGGAGACGGGAGGAGGGAGACAGGAGACGGCGTTGCTGTCGCTCGCCTGCAAGACGGCATTCCCGCTTGCGCGGAAATGCCCCAACGAGTGCAGCCTGTCGTCCCTCTTCTGTCTTCTGTCTTCTGTCTTCCGTCTCCCGTCTCCCGTCTCCCGTCGCGCTACGATGCCGCGATGACGCACGATTTGCTGACCGTGGTGGTGGCTGCCTTCAACGAGGCCGATGCGCTGCCGCGCCTGCATCCGCGCATCGCGGCGGCGCTTGATGCGATGGCCGGCAATCTCGACGGCCGCATTCTGTACGTCGACGACGGCAGCAGCGACGGCACCTGGGCGGTGCTGCAGGGCATCGCCAACGGTGACGCGCGGGTGTCGTTGCTGCGGCTGTCGCGCAACTTCGGCAAGGAGGCCGCGCTGACCGCCGGCCTCGACCGTATCGACGACGGTGCCGCGCTGATCCTCGACGCCGACGGCCAGGATCCGCCGGAGCTGATCCCGGAGTTCGTCGCCAAGTGGCGCGAAGGTTTCGACGATGTCCACGGCACGCGCCTGCAGCGCGACGGCGAGACCTGGCTCAAGCGCGCGGCCGCGCACGGCTTCTACCGGCTGATGCAGCGGCTGTCGACCACGCCGATCCCGACCGACACCGGCGATTTTCGCTTGCTGTCGCCGCGTGCGTTGGCGGCGCTACGGCAGTTGCGCGAACGCCATCGCTTTATGAAGGGATTGTTCGGCTGGGTGGGTTTTGCGCAGGTCGCGGTCCCCTACCAGCGCGCGCCGCGCATGGCCGGGCGCAGCAAGTTCAATCTGTGGCGGCTGTGGAATTTTGCGCTCGAAGGCGTCACCAGCTTTTCGACCGCGCCGCTGCGACTGGCGACCTACATCGGCGTGGCGACCGCGCTGGTGGCGTTTGCATTTGGCATGTGGATCATCGTCAAGGCACTGCTATGGGGCGATCCGGTGGCCGGTTATCCGACGACGATGTCGGTGATCCTGTTTCTCGGCGGCGTGCAGCTGGTGGCACTGGGCATGATTGGCGAATACTTAGGCCGCCTGTACGACGAATCCAAGCAGCGGCCGCTGTACCTAGTGGATCGCTGGCGGCCGTCGGTGGGCGTATCCTCGGAGTCACCAACAGGCGAGGGCGACTGCCATGCGAACCGTCAAACATCTGCTGGAAACCAAGGCCGTTGAGGGTAATCACGCTGCAGTGTTTTCGATCGGTCCCGACGCATCGGTGATCGACGCGATCCGGCTGATGGCCGACAAGGGCATCGGCGCGGTGCTGGTGCTGCAGGCCGGCAAACTGGTCGGCATCCTGTCCGAACGCGACTACGCGCGCAAGATCGCGCTGCGAGGGCGCGCGTCGGCCGATACGCCGGTGCGCGACATCATGACCGCCGATGTGGTGCGCGTGGGTTTGAGCGACGGCGTCGACTTCTGCATGCAGCTGATGACCGCAAAGCGCATCCGCCATCTGCCGGTCAGCGACGGCGACGCGATCGTCGGTGTGATCTCGATCGGCGACTTGGTCAAGGCGGTGATCGAGGATCAGCAGCTCGAACTCGATCAACTGCAGCGCTACATCGCTTCCTGACCCGCGCGCCTACCGCGCGCAGTCGCTGTCCTTGCCGCCGCCAAACTCCAGCGTCGCCAGCAGCGCCGCCGGCGGCGCGATCACGCCGAGTGCGATCGCGGCGGCGCCGCGCAGGCCGATACGCGTGTAGTCGGGACGGAAGTTCGGGTGCTTGAAGGTGCCGTCGACATACAGCGGCGCGCGCAGCGACAGCGGGCTGCGCACCTTGGGACGCGGGCGCATGGTCAGGTCGAGGGTTTCGTCGCGCAGGCTGATGTCGCCGGAGCCGAGCACGACGGTGTCGGTGGTATCGAATTCCAGCGCGCGCGCGTTCATTACGCCATCCTTGACCGTGAAGTCGCCATACGCGCAGCGGATCAGGATCGACTTGTCGCCAGCCAGTTTGGTGCGCAGCGCGCCGCCGAGATTGAGGCCGGCGAGCTTCATCAGCAGCTTGCTGACCTGGCCACGGCCCATGCCGACCGCGATCGTGCCGTCGGCGCTGCCGAGCATCTTGGCGATCGAGTTGCCGCGGGTATCAAGCTTGATGCGGCCGCCGACCCTGCCGACCGCATCCTTGGCGAGTTCGATGCCCGGCATCAGCTGCGCCAGGTTCAAGCCGCGCAGGGTGATGTCGGCGCGGGTGCGGATGGTCGGCTCGCGTGCGTTCATGCGGATGGTCGAGCGGATGTCGCCGCCGGCGAAGCCGAAGTTCAGCGGATCAAGGCGCAGCACGCCGTCGTCGAGGAACAGATGCGCGTCCATGTCGTCGATCGGCAGCGACGGCGCGTTGATGCGCCGCGCCTTCAGCGTCACGTCGGCGTCCATCGTGCGCAGCTTGTCGAGCGCGTATGGCGTGTCCGGCAGCACCCGCGTGCTGGCCGCCTGCTTGGCGGCGAGGGCCGCGAGTTCGGCATTGCTGGTTTCGCTGCCCGCGGTCTGCGGCGCGGCGCCGACGAAGCCGGCCAGGTCATCGAAATCCAGCCGCTTCGACGCCAGCGTCGCGCGCAAGAACGTCCGCGCGCCGCCGAGCGTGACGCTGGCATCACCGCGGAGATCACTGTCGCCGACAGCGCCGGTGAAGCCCCGGTAGCTCCACACCCTGCCGACGTGGCCGAGACGGCCGTCGAGCGCGTACGGCGGCGTCGGCGGTAAGGCGACGCCGATCAGCGGATACAGGTCGTTGAGGTTGGCGCCGGCAAGGGTGAATTGCAGATCGAAACTTTCGAGCGCCAGCGGATTCACCAGCGTGCCGCGTGCGTGCGCCCTGGTGCGGCCGGCGGTCGCGCGCAGGTTGATGCGATAGGGTTGGTCGGTGTTCTGCAGTTCGAACGGCGATTCGGCGCGTCCTGCGAGGGTGAATGTGTTGCCGCTCCAGCGGCCGCCGCCGTCGATCGAGATCGGTGGTGCGGCATCCTCGCGCTTGGGCTGCAGCGTCGCGATCTTGACGTCGATGTCGGTGCGACGGCGCGCGTCGACGAAGCGCAGCCTGCCGTCGTCGACCCACAGCCGCCGGATCGTCGGCATCTTGCCGCTGCCGGGTTCGCCGAACACCCAGTTGCCTTCGGTCGCGCCGGTTTCGAGCAGCACGCGCGGCCGGGTCAGGCGGAGTTCGGGAATGCGCAGTTCGCGCTTGAATAGCAGCGGCAGCGTTTCGATGTGCAGTTCGAGCCGGTCGGCCGCGGCCATCGTCGGGTCCTGGGCCCAGGCCGCATTGCCAAAACGCAGCGCGTCGGCGCGGATCACCGCGTCGCGACCGAGATCGACGTCGAGGTTGCCGCCGATCGCGAACGTGCGCCCGGTGCGCGCGCCGACTTGGCGCTCGATCGGGCCCTTGAACCAGTTCCAGTCCCACAGCAGCACCAGCACGACGCTGGCCAGCACCAGCAGCGCAAACAGCGTCCGCCAGGGATGCGCGGTGATTGCGGCAAGCGGATGGGGGCGGGGCGGCGGCGGGCTGGCCATGGGCAATCTCAGCTGACGAGGCGCCACCATCGGCGCGCAGCGGTCAAACGCAGGTGAAGTGCGCGCTCAGGCCGCACCGCGGATTCAGCTACTGGCGCTGCGCAGCGTCACCTGCGCCATCACCGCGATGTAGTGCGAGGCGCTGCCGGCGATGCAGAACAAATGCCAGATCGCGTGCGAGTAGCGGATCGATTCGCGGTGATAGAACAGCGTGCCGACCGTGTAGAACATGCCGCCGACGATCAGCCACGCGAAGGTCCAGTCGTCGAGCGCGGCCATCACCGGCTTGATCGCCAGCACCACCAGCCAGCCCATCGCCAGATAGATAGCGGTCGAGAACAGCTTGAAGCGCCCGGTGTAGAACAGTTTGAAGATCATCCCGACCAGCGCCAGCGTCCAGACCGCGCCAAACAACCACCAGCCCAGCGTGCCGCGCAGGCCGACCAGCGTGAACGGCGTGTAGGTGCCGGCGATCAGCAGGTAGATCGCGCAGTGGTCGAACACCTTGAGCCGCGCGCGCGCGACCGCGCCTGTTGCCGAGTGGTACAACGCCGACGCGCTGTACAGCATCAGCAGGCAGAGGCTAAAGACGACCGCCGACACCACCTGCGACGCGCTGCCACCGAGCGCGGCGAGCACGATCAGCACGATGCTGGCGACTAGGGCCATCGTCGCGCCGACGACGTGGGTGATCGCGCTGGCGAACTCCTCGCGCGGATCGTCGTGCAGGCCGATCGATGCCATCGTCAATGTTTCCTGACGTGGCCGACAGGCAATAACAATGCGTCGTCACGCTTTGGCGGAGGCAGCTGGCGCGACAGCGCAGGCATCAGCCGCTGCTGCTCGATTCGACGCAGCGCCGCGTTGCGCCGTCGGTCTGCTGCAGTTCGACGGCGTTGCCGATGCGCTGCAGGCCCAGGCGCTGGCCGACGTAGACTTCGCCGCCGGATTTTGCCGACGCTTGCGCCGACAGTGTCGCCTCGGCGGTGCTGCCGCCGGGCAGCAGCACGCGGGCGATGCCGGCAGCAAAGGTCACGGTCAGGACGCCGTCGTCGCAGGCATAGGTGACCTCGGCCCCGTCGGCGATGGCCGGCGTCGGCGTATCGCGCACCGGCATCTGCACCGAGGTCGGTTCGTGCGACCGCACGTCGTCGGCTGTCTTGCTGCGCGGCGGCACCGACGACGCGGGCTGGGGCATGATGGTCGCGGCCTCGGTGCGGGGCGCCTGGGCATCCGTACCGGTCGGTTCGGCAGATTGGCGTTGGCAGGCCGCGCAGGCGATCACCAGAACAAGCGCGGCGGCACGCGGCGGCATGCGATCGAACATCGATAAGTCTTCCTGCCGTGGGGGGAGGTGGCGGCATCGACCTGCATGGTACGCGGCGGCGTTGACGATGACAGGACCAGCGTCCTGGGGGAGGGCGCGCTATTTTGTCTCGACCGCCTGCGCATGCTCGCGGGTGGCCAGGAAACGCACGCCGGGCGCGCGCTCCTGAGCGAGCTGCAGGTTGATCCGGGTTGGCGCGAGGTAGACAAGTTCGCCGGCGGCGTCGATACCGAGGTTGAGTGCGTTCTTGTCGCGGAACTCTTCGAGTTTCTTGGCGTCGTCGCACTGGATCCAGCGCGCGGTCGCGACTTGCACCGGCTCGAAGCTGGCATCGACGCCGTACTCGTCCTTCAGCCGGTAGGCGACCACGTCGAACTGCAGCACGCCGACCGCTCCGAGGATCAGGTCGTTGCTCATCAGTGGCCGGAAGAACTGCGTCGCGCCTTCCTCGCTGAGCTGGGCGAGGCCTTTCTGCAGTTGTTTGAGCTTGAGCGGATCGCGCAGCCGCGCGCGGCGAAAGAGCTCGGGTGCAAAGTTGGGGATGCCGGTGAACGCCAGCGACTCGCCCTCGGTGAAGGTGTCGCCGATCGAGATCGTGCCGTGGTTGTGGATGCCGATCACGTCGCCGGAAAACGCGGTTTCGGCGATCTCGCGGTCGCTGGCCATGAAGGTCAGCGCATTGGCCAGCTTCATTTCCTTGCCGGTGCGGACATGGAAGGCTTTCATGCCGGCGGCAAATTTGCCCGAGCAGATGCGCATGAACGCGACGCGGTCGCGGTGCATCGGATCCATGTTGGCCTGGATCTTGAACACGAAGCCCGATAGCCGGTCTTCGGCCGCGCCGACCTCGCGGCTCAGTGTGCCGCGCGCGCGCGGCGACGGCGCGTGCCGCACGAAGAAATCCAGCAGCGGCTGCACGCCGAAGTTGTTGACCGCGGAACCGAAAAACACCGGCGTCTGTTTGCCGGCACGGTAGGCGTCGGCGTCGAACGGGTGCGAGGCGCCTTGCACGAGTTCGAGCTCGTTGCGCAATTCGTGCAGCATCTCGGTGCCGATCCGCGCCTCGACGCCGGGCGCGTCGAGCGTGGCGAAGATCGTCGAATCCTGGCGCGTGAAGTTGCGGCCGGGCTCGTACAGATGCACCTCGCCGCTGACCAAGTGCACCACGCCCTTCAGCCGCGAGCCCATGCCGATCGGCCAGGTCACCGGCGCGCACTGGATGCCGAGCACGCTTTCGACCTCGTCGAGCAGGTCGATCGGGTGGCGGCCCTCGCGGTCGAGCTTGTTGATGCAGGTCATGATTGGCGTGTCGCGCATCCGGCACACCTCCATCAGTTTGATCGTGCGCTCCTCGACGCCTTTGGCCACGTCGATCACCATCAGCGCCGAGTCGACCGCGGTCAGCACGCGGTAGGTGTCCTCGCCGAAGTCGGCGTGGCCGGGGGTGTCGAGCAGGTTGACGACGCGGCCCTCGTACGGGAACTGCATCACCGAGCTGGTCACCGAGATGCCGCGCTCTTTTTCCAGCGCCATCCAATCGGAGGTCGCATGGCGCGCGGCCTTGCGGCCCTTGACCGATCCGGCCATCTGGATCGCGCCGCCGAACAGCAGCAGTTTTTCGGTGAGCGTGGTCTTGCCGGCGTCGGGATGCGAAATGATCGCGAAGGTGCGGCGGCGGGCGGCTTCGGTGGAAACATCGGACATGGCGATGGGACGCGATCGCGCGCCGGGGATGCGGAAGACGGGCGCGGAGTATAGGAGAAGCGGTGGCCGGAGTTGCGCGGGCACTGCTCGCGGACGGCACTGCCCTCGGTGGGTTTGCCGATGGTGCCGGCGGTGCACGGCCGCGCACTGCGGCGACACCGCCGTCACCCGATGTCCGCAACCCTTCAGCGATGACGACGCCAAAGACCCTGATGGCCACGCTCCGCGCGCTCGCCTTGTGCGTCGCGGCGCTGTTTGCCGCCGGCTGCGAACGCACCATCTTCGGTGTCGTCAATCGCGGCGTGGCACCACCGAGCGCCAGCGTGGTGTTCGATCCCGAGCACCGGCTGTCGCTGGACGTCTATCGCCCTACCGGCGGCGCGGCGGTAGCGGTGGTGGTGTTTTTTACGGCGGCTCGTGGCAACGCGGCGCGCGCGCGCAGTACGCGTTTGTCGGCCAGCGCCTGGCCGCCAACGGCATCGTCGCGGTGATCGCCGATTACCGCACCTACCCGAACGCGAGGTTCCCCGGGTTCATGGACGACGCCGCCAAGGCGGTCGCATGGACCAGCACGCATGTGGCCGACTACGGCGGCGATCCGCAGCGTGTATTCATCGCCGGGCATTCGGCCGGCGCGCAAATCGCCGCATTGCTCGGTACCGACAAGCGCTATCTGCAGCGCGTCGGCGTACCGATCGCGCACATCGCTGGCGTGATTGGATTGTCCGGCCCCTACGATTTCGACGTCACCGGCCAGTACGTGCCGATCTTCGCGCCGCCGTCGCCGTATCCGGATGCGCAGGCGATCAATTTCGTCGACGGCGACGAGCCGCCGTTTTTGCTGATCCACGGTGCCGCCGATCGCATCGTCGAGGCCAAGGACAGCGTCGAACTCGCCGGCAAGCTCAAGACCCGCGACGCCGCCGCCACACTGCTGTTGCTGCCCGACAGCGGCCACTTCGCGACCGTGATCGGCCTCTACGAGCCGAAGCGTGCGCCGCCGGTGTTGCCGGCGATACTGAGGTTCGTCGCCGATCCGCGTGGGAGTTCCAGTCGCCGCTAAGGAAGCTCTGATTAATTCCGTTCTTCGGTCAAAATAACGCCGTCTTCCCGCCGCGGTGCCGCTATGCAACAAGCCACGTCCGCCGGTCTGGCCTTTGCGGCCAAGAAATTGCTGAATTGTGTTCAGACGAGTGGGGCCAGCTCTGGAAGCAGACAGTCAAGAGGCCTATGAACCTTCGCGACCTCAAATACCTCGTCGCCCTCGCTGACCACCGTCATTTTGGACGCGCGGCGGCGGCGAGTTTTGTCAGCCAACCGACGCTGTCGACGCAGATCAGGAAGCTCGAAGCAGAGCTCGGCGTGTCGCTGGTCGAGCGCGCGCCGCGCAAGGTGATGTTGACCCCGGCCGGGCGCGATGCCGCCGAGCGTGCGCGGCGCATCGTCGCGGATGTCGAGCAGATGCGCGAAGCCGCGCGGCGCAGTCGGGATCCGGAGGCCGGCAGCGTGCGCTTCGGCATCTTTCCGACGCTCGGCCCATATCTGCTGCCGCACGTCGTCGGCCCGATCCGCGCGCGCTTCCCCGAACTCGAACTGCTGCTGGTCGAGGAGAAGAGCGACGTGCTGCTCGAACGCCTGCGCGACGGCCGCCTCGACGCCGTGCTGCTCACGTTGCCGGTGCACGACAACCAGCTGCATGTCGAGCGGCTGTTCGAGGAACCTTTTTTGCTCGCCGTGCCGGCCTCGCATCCGCTCGCCGGCCGCGACTCGCTGAGCATGCGCGAACTTGGCGGGCAGCGCCTGCTGCTGCTCGAGGACGGCCACTGCTTGCGCGAGCAGGCGCTCGATGTCTGCCACCTGTCAGGCGCGAGTGAAAAGAGCGCGTTCCGCGCGACCAGCCTCGAAACCCTGCGTCAGATGGTCGCCGCCAACGTCGGGGTGACCCTGCTGCCGACGCTCGCCACCAAACCGCCGGTCGCGCGCTCCGACGACATTCGCCTGCTCGGCTTTCGCGACGCCGCGCCGAGCCGCGAGATCGCCATGGTGTGGCGGCGTAGTTCGGCGATGAGCGCGTTTCTGCAGCAGTTTGCCGAGGTGCTGCGCGCGCTGCCCGACGCGCTGCTCGCGCCGGGTACGCTCGATGCGAGCGCCACGCAGTAACGGCGTCCGACACGCCGCCAGCTCAGTGCAGCGCCAGATCGAGCTCGGCCGGCTCGCGTCGTGTGCTGCCAAAGTCGCGCGGGCACATGCCCATCGCGTCGCGGAAGGCGGCGGTGAAGCTGCTTTGGTGCTGGTAGCCCACCGCCTCGGCGATCTGCGCGATGTTCAAGCAGCCTTCCTGCAACAGGATCTGCGCGCGCTCCATGCGGCGCTGCACGCAGTACGCCTTCAGCGTGATACCCATGCTGTGCCGGAAGATCTGATTGAGCTTGTTGCGATTGGTACCGATCTCGCGCGCCAACTGCTGCAAGGTAGGGGGGTCGACCAGGCGCTGGTTGAGGATGCGCCGCGCCGCGGCCACAAGTTCCGCGTCGCGGCTGCGCTGGCTCGGGGCTTCGCCGGCACTGCGGTCCTCGTTCCACGCAACGACGGTCAGCAACAGCAGTTCCAGGCCGCGCGCGGCCACCTGAAAGCCGCGCAGCGACGCCTGCAGCCGGCTGCGCACCAAGTCGTCGACGAGGCTGGCGATGGTGCGGTCCAGCGGCAGCGACATCAGCGTCGACGGCGCGCTGTACATGCCGTCGATCGCCGCTAGCAGCGGTGCAGGCAGATCGTTGCGCTTCAGGCCGAAGCGTTCGATCAACGCGCGCGGCCGCAACAAGACGGTGACCGTGGTTTGCGCCACGCCGGGCTCGGCGACGATGTTGAGCCGTGTGCCGCGCGGCAGCAGCGATACGGTGACCGCCGGGCGTACGAAGTGCCAGGTCGAAGCATCGGACACGGCGTAGCTGATCGCGCCGCCGACCTGGGCGCGCACCAGCAACAGATCCTCCATGACTCGGCTCTCGCCGCGCAACGCCCGGTTGGCGCGAAAATCGGTGACGCTGATCAGGCTATGGCCGTCGGCAAAGCTCCAGCTCTGCCCCTGGCCGAGCCCCGCGCGAGTGTAGTCGCACTGGATTTCGCAGCCGTTGGCGTGCTCAAGCCAGGTGGCGGGCGGCATGCCATCGAGGTCTTGGCTTTGCAGCGGTATGGCGAAGGACTCAAGCATGGTGCACTCCAGGGGAAGGGTTTTGCGTCAAAACAATCACAACTGTATTATTTGAGCCAAGCCTGCCGTGGTGTCAAGTCCGAGTCCATGGCAACCCAAGGCGGACGTTGCGCGGAACCGCAGTCAGATAGAAACTAGAGCTTAATGGCCAACCTCGTACCCAAAGTGCCCGCCGAGCGTTGGCTCGACGCCGCCCGTCGGGCGCTCGTGGAGGAGGGGATCGATGCGGTCAAGGTCGACCGTTTGGCGCGCGGGTTGGGGGTTTCGCGCGGCGGCTTCTATCACCACTTCGCTAACCGCGACGAGCTGCTGGCGCGCTTGCGGCAGACCTGGCAGACCACGGTGGTGTTTGCGCCGGCAAGGCCGGTGCCGGCCAATCCCGGCGAGGCGCTGGCCGCGATCGAGGCGCTGGTCGAGCGCCTGATCCGCGAGGACGGCTACGACCCGCGCTTCGACCTTGCGGTGCGTGCCTGGGCGCATGCCGACGCGAAGACCGCCGCTGCGGTGCGCCGTGTCGACGCACTGCGCATCGTTGTGCTGTCGCGGATCTTTCTGGCGCTGGGCTGCCAAAGCGAAGAAGCCGCGGTGCGTGCGCGGGTGTTGTATTTCCACCAGATCGGCTACTACGCGATCGGCGTGCGCGAAAGCCAGGCCGCGCGGCGTCAGCGCGCGGCAACCTATACCGAGATCCTGTGC
>JBOHYD010000261.1:0-4965 GCA_050737635.1 Luteimonas sp.
CTGCTTGTGCTTGCGCCACCAAGTCGCTATCCACTCGCCGAGGCCTTGCCATGTGCGTAGCTCCCAAAATCGATTCTGCTCGAGAGATTGCCACAATTAGGCTCAACTTGAAAGCTAATTGGAATTACTCTCTTAACGCAACGGGGCTGCTGTCAAAGGAGCGGGACACGATACGCGAATGATCCACAGTGTTCAAAAAATAGCCATATTGCCGCGGGCACATTCGCTGTTTGAATTTCGCGGCAAACTGCACCATCTTCACAAATCGCCCCACGCACTTGATCCAACGCCCCCTCTGACGGGTAAGATACGCACCCCGTGCAAGCGGGATCAGCGGCACCCAAGCCGTCCCCGGACGGCCCAAATTGCTGGAGGCCCGATCTTGTCGGGCATCCAATGACAGCGAAAAGAGGCGCAGGACGCGCTTCGTATTCGCCAGACCAAGGAAATGTCGCGCGGCTGGCCTCGAAACAGCGATTTTGCTGTTGACGAGGCCGTTCATGCGTCTTATACTTTCTGGCTGGGCGGCTCAGGCACTGAGTCGCCCGGTTTTTCGTTTTAAGGATACTGCCGGGGCGCTGAGCGTCATTAGCTCCGGAAAGTCACTGAATTCATGGGGTTGCGCGCAATCAGCCGCGAAACCTGTCGCTCTTTCAACGAAGGAATCCCCGTCATGGCGGACCAAAAGATCCGGATCCGGCTGAAGGCGTTCGATCATCGTCTGATCGATCGGTCAGCCAGCGAGATCGTCGAGACGGCCAAGCGGACCGGCGCGCAGGTGCGCGGCCCGATCCCGCTGCCGACCAAAATCGAGCGTTACACGATCCTGACGTCTCCGCACGTCGACAAGGATGCGCGTGACCAGTACGAAACCCGCACGCACAAGCGCGTGCTCGACATCGTCGACCCCAACGACAAGACCGTGGACGCGCTGATGAAGCTCGAGCTCGCGGCGGGCGTCGACGTCCAGATCAAGCTGACGTAATGCGAGTCCCTCGCAAGAGCCCGCACGTCCATGTGCGGACTTTCCAAGAGAGCTAAGACCATGACAGCGAAGCGTTATTCGTTGGGAATCGTCGGCCGCAAGGCCGGCATGAGCCGCATGTTCACCGAGGACGGCAAATCCGTGCCGGTGACGCTGATTGAGGCGACTCCGAACCGCATCACCCAAATCAAGACCACTGACACCGACGGCTACAGCGCCGTGCAGGTCACGGTCGGTGTGCGCCGCGCGGCGTTGATCAACAAGCCTGCCGCGGGTCACTTGGCCAAGGCCAGGGTCGAAGGCGGTCGCGGCCTGTGGGAGCTGCGTGTCGGCGACGACAGGATCGGTGAATTCAGTGTCGGCGGCGAGATCAAGGCCGACATCTTCACCGTCGGCCAGATCGTCGACGTCGAAGGCGTGACCAAGGGCAAGGGTTTTCAGGGCACGATCAAGCGCTGGAACTTCAAAATGGGTGACGCCACGCACGGCAACTCGCTGTCGCACCGTTCGCCCGGCTCGATCGGCCAACGGCAGACGCCGGGCCGGGTGTTTCCCGGCAAGAAGATGTCCGGCCACATGGGCGCGGTGCGCCAGACCACGCAGAACCTCGAAGTGGTCAAGGTCGATGCCGAGCGTGGCCTGATCGCGATCAAGGGTGCCGTCCCCGGCGCGCCCGGTGGCGATGTCATCGTCCGTCCGACCAACAAGTCTTGAGGAGAAGATGACGATGGAGCTCGCCATTCATTCCCTTGATAGCAAGGGTGAAAACAACACGTTGAACGTGTCCGAGGCGATCTTCGGGCGCGAATTCAGCGAAGACCTCGTGCACCAGGTCGTCGTCGCGTACCGCAACGCCGGTCGTGCCGGCACCAAGGCGCAGAAGACGCGCTCCGAGGTCAACGGCACCACCAAGAAGTCGAAGAAGCAGAAGGGCGGCGGTGCGCGTCACGGCGCATTGACGGCCCCGATTTTCGTCGGTGGCGGCGTGACGTTCGCGGCCAAGCCGCGCAATTTCGCGCAGAAAGTCAATCGCAAGATGTACCGCGCAGCGATGGCTGCGATCCTGTCCGAGCTCAACCGCCAGGGTCGTCTGAAGGTCGTCGATGCGTTCGATGTCGACGTCACCAAGACCAGCGCATTGATCGCCAAACTCAAAGGTTTCGATCTCGGGCGCCGTCCGCTAATCGTCACCGAGGAGGCATCGGAGCACCTGTACCTGTCCGCGCGCAATCTGCCGTATGTCGAGGTCCGCGATGTGCAGGGGCTGGATCCGGTGTCGTTGGTCGGTGCCGACAGCGTGCTGGTGACTGCCGAGGCGATCAAGAAAATCGAGGAGTGGCTGGCATGAACAAGTCGATGACAGCGAGTGCCAAGCTCTATAGCGTGATCCGTACGCCGCGCGTGTCCGAAAAGACCGCGCGCCTGCAGGAGCTCTCCAACCAATACGCATTCGAAGTTGCTACGAGCGCGACCAAGGCCGACATCAAAGCCGCGATCGAGCAGATCTTCGAAGTCAAGGTCGAAGCGGTCAACGTGGTGAACGTGAAAGGCAAAAATAAGGCCTTTCGCAATCGTCAGGGCAGCCGCGGCGACTGGCGCAAGGCCTACGTCAAGCTGGCCGATGGCCAGTCGATCGACGTGATGACGGCCAAGGCCTGACGAAGTCTGACTTGTCAGACTTCTCAAAAGGATAAAACCGATGCCATTGATGACATTCAAGCCAACCTCGCCCGGCCGCCGTTCCGCGGTTCGCGTGGTCACCCCGGACCTGCACAAGGGCGCGCCGTATGCGCCGCTGCTCGAAAAGCAGGGCAATACCGGTGGCCGCAACCACCACGGCCGCATCACCACCCGCCACATTGGCGGCGGTCACAAACAGCACTACCGGATCGTCGATTTCAAGCGCGACAAGGAAGGTATCCCGGCGCGCGTCGAGCGTATCGAATACGATCCCAACCGTACCGCGCACATCGCGTTGCTGTGCTACGTCGACGGTGAGCGCCGCTATATCATCGCGCCGAAGGGCTTAAAGGCCGGCGATCAGGTGATCGCGGGGTCGGATGCGCCGATCAAGACCGGCAATGCGCTGCCGTTGCGCAACATCCCGATGGGCTCCACCGTGCATTGCGTCGAGATGAAGCCCGGCAAGGGCGCGCAAATCGCGCGTGCCGCCGGTACCGGCGTGCAGCTGGTCGCGCGTGAAGGCGTCTACGCCACGCTGCGCCTGCGCTCGGGCGAAATGCGCCGCGTGCCGGCCGAATGCCGGGCCACCATCGGCGAAGTCGGCAACGTCGAGCACAACCTCGAAAAGCTCGGCAAGGCCGGTGCCAGTCGCTGGCGCGGCATCAAGCCGACCGTCCGCGGCGCGGCGATGAACCCGGTTGACCATCCGCACGGCGGTGGTGAAGCCAAGGCCGGGCAGGGCAACCCGCATCCGGTCACGCCGTGGGGCGTGCCGACCAAGGGCTACAAGACACGCCATAACAAGCGGACGCAGCAGTTCATTGTTCGCGATCGCAGGAGCTAATGCCGCGTCTCGACGCGGCATAAACAGAAGGCATATTTGACCATGGCACGTTCACTCAAGAAGGGCCCGTTCGTCGACCATCACCTGATCAAGAAGGTGGAAGCGGCGGGCAACACCAAGCGTCCGATCAAGACTTGGTCGCGTCGCTCGATGATCCTGCCGGAAATGGTGGGTTACACGATCGCCGTACACAACGGCAAGAACCACGTTCCGGTGCTCGTCAACGAGAACATGGTCGGCCACAAGCTGGGCGAGTTTGCGCTGACGCGGACCTTCAAGGGTCACGGCGGCGACAAGAAGTCCGGGAAGTAAGGAGATGACCACCATGTCCAACCACAATGGCGCGAAAGCAATCTTGCGTAGCGCGCGCATCTCCGCCCAGAAGGCGCGCCTGGTCGCCGACCAGGTGCGCGGCCTGTCGGCCGAGCGCGCCGTCAACCTGCTCAAGTTCTCGGACAAGAAAGCCGCCCACATGATCCGCAAGGTCGTGGAGTCGGCGATCGCCAACGCCGAAAACAACCAGGGCGCCGACGTCGACGAGCTGAAAGTCACCACGATTATGGTCGACGAGGGCCCGACGCTGAAGCGCTTCATGGCGCGCGCCAAGGGTCGTGGCACCCGCATCCTCAAGCGCACCAGCCACATTACTGTGGTGGTGAGCGAAGCCGGCAGGGGCAAATAATATGGGTCACAAAGTACATCCGACCGGCATCCGTCTGGGTATTTCCAAGGACTGGAATTCGAAGTGGTATGCGGGCAAAAAAGAATACCCCGGTTATCTTGCCGCCGATCTCAAGGTCCGCGAGATGCTGCGAAAGAAGCTCGCCGCTGCTGGGATCAGCAAGATCCTGATTGAGCGTCCGGCCAAGACCGCGCGTGTCACCATCCATACCGCCCGTCCGGGCGTGGTGATCGGCAAGCGCGGCGAAGACATCGAGAAGCTGCGCAAGGAAGTCAGCGATCTGATGGGCGTGCCCGCGCATATCAACGTCACCGAGGTCCGCAAGCCGGAGCTCGACGCGCAGCTGGTCGCCGAGTCGATCGCACAGCAGCTTGAGCGCCGCATCATGTTCCGCCGAGCGATGAAGCGCGCTGTCGGCAACGCGATCCGCCTCGGCGCGCTCGGTATCAAGGTCAACGTCGCTGGTCGTCTCAACGGCGCCGAGATCGCCCGTTCGGAATGGTACCGCGAAGGTCGCGTGCCGCTGCACACGCTGCGCGCCGATGTCGACTACGGCTTTGCCGAAGCAAAAACCACTTACGGCATCATCGGCATCAAGACCTGGGTCTACAAAGGCGAGATCTTCGATTTCGCGCAGGTCGGCCAGGAGAAGCCGGACGACACGCCGCGCAGCGATCGTAACGATCGCGGTGACCGCGAGCGTCCGCGCGGACCGCGCCGTGACCGTGAAGCGAGGGATTAATCATGTTGCAACCCAAGCGAACCAAATAC
>JBOHYD010000262.1:0-2560 GCA_050737635.1 Luteimonas sp.
CGTTAGAGCATCATCCCGGTGCAAGCCGGGATCGGGCATCGTTCATGGCAAACCGCTGACCCCCGGCTTGCGCCGGGACGACGACTGAAAGTCTGTGTGAGCAAGCCATTGATAGGTGCGGCTTGAAGATTCAGTGCGGGATCCGAGGTCACTTTGCTTTTTCAAACCGCCCCAGCACATCCACCATCGCCACGAACCCCGGCGTCGCGCGCGCGCGTGTCGGCCAGTCGCGATTGATGCTCATTGATTAGGACGAGCACGATCAGAACGCGTTGATGCCGGTCAACTCACGACCGATCACCAGTTGGTGCACGGTCTCGGTGCCTTCGTAGGTGATGACGGATTCGAGATTCAGCGCGTGGCGGATCGGGCAGTGCTCGGTGGTGATGCCGGCACCGCCGAGCAGGTCGCGGGCGTCGCGGGCGATGTCGATGGCCATGCGCACATTGTTCCACTTCGCCAGGCTGACCTGGGCCGGCTGCATGGCACCGGCGTCCTTCAGCCGGCCGAGCTGCAGTGACAGCAGCTGCGCGGTGGTGATGCGGCGCGCCATGTCGGCGAGCTTGAGCTGCACGGCTTGGTTGGCGGACACCGGGCGATCGAACACGATGCGCTCCCCGGTGTACTTCAGCACTTCGTCGAGACAGGCGATCGCGGCACCGATCGGACCCCAGGTGATACCGTAGCGCGCCTGTGTCAGGCAGCCGAGCGGGCCTTTCAGGCCCTTCACGTTCGCCAGCCGGTTGGCCTCGGGCACGCGCACGCCGTCGAAGAACAGCGCACTGGTGACGGAGGCGCGCAGGCTCATCTTCTTGTGGATTTCCTGCGCGGTGAAGCCCTTGAACGCCTTCTCGACCAGAAAACCCTGGATGCCGTCGTCGGTCTGCGCCCAGACGATCGCCACGTCGGCGAGGTTGCCATTGGTGATCCACATCTTGGCACCATTGATGATCCAGTCGCCGCCGTCGCGCTTGGCATTGGTCTTCATATTGGCCGGATCGGAGCCGCCGTGCGGCTCGGTCAGGCCGAAGCAGCCGATCAGCTTGCCGGCGGCCATCTCGGGCAGCCAACGGCGGCGCTGCTGCTCGCTGCCATAGGCGTAGATCGGGTACATGCACAGCGACGACTGCACGCTGGCAAAACTGCGGATGCCGCTGTCGCCGCGCTCGAGCTCCTGGCAAATCAGGCCATAACTGACTGCGTTGAGCCCAGCGCAGCCGTACTCCTCGGGCAGCGACGCGCCGAGCAGGCCGAGTTCGGCCATCTCCGGCACCAGCTCCATCGGAAAGCGCCCCTGATCGAAGGCGTCGCCGATGATCGGCAGCACGCGCTCGTCGGTGAAGCGCGCCACGGTATCCTGCACCGCGCGCTCCTCGTCGGTAAGCAGGGAGCGGACGTCGTAAAGATCGTAGGGATGCAGGGCCATGGTGATTTTCGAGGTCCGGTAGCCGGCCATTCTAGCTGCTCGGCCAGACGCGCTTTGGTCCGAGTGCCGCCCGCAAACGCCTGCGGGGCCGGATCGCTCCGGCCCCGCAGGATTTTCTTGCGTCAACGCCAGGCAGGCCTTGGATGGCAAATCAACCGTTGCCGGCGTCCCCCGACACCGACGCCGTCTGGGTGACGATCTGGCCATTGATCACCGGCAGGCGCGCGCCCGGCTTCTGGTCCATGCGGATCGTGCGCTCCTGGCCGTCGTAGCGGTAGGTCACGTCGTAGCCGATGGTTCTATCCTCGCTGCCCAGCGCAATGCGCTCGCCCGGCTTGCTGCCGGTGCGCATGGTGCCGGTGGTGCCGTCGGGGTTGCGGTAAGTGACGTTGTAGGCAACCACTTGCGAGGACTGCGACGACTCCGACACGGTGTGGCATTCGCGCTCGGTGCGGCTGGCGACCCGGCCGCCGACGTGGCGTCGATCGATCTCGCGTCCGGCAAAACCGCCGCCGACCGCACCGGCCACCGTGGCCAGTCTGCGGCCGCGGCCGCTGCCGACCTGGTTGCCGACCAGGCCGCCGATCAGCGCACCGGCCACTGCGCCGCCGACGTTACCGTCGCGCTCGGGCAGGCGTTCCTGCACCACGACATCGTTGCAGACTTCGCGTGGCGTCGAGCTGGTGGTGGTCTCGCGCACCGGATCGGTGCCGATGACCGTGGCGTACAGGTCTTCCTTCTCGATAATCGGCGCGACATTGATCACGTCGGCATACGCGGCGCGGCCGTCGGCTGGAATCTGATTGCCGACGCCGAGATCGCCATTGGCGGCGAGCTGTTCGGCGGTCATCGCTGCGTTGGTCGACAGCGTGTCGGGGCTGCGCGCGCGCTGGAATGCCGCAACGGACACGCCACCGACGAGCAGGGCCGCGATAACGATGGCAATGGTGTTCTTGTTCATGTCGGTCTCTCCTAGGGGCCCGGCGAACGCCGCCGTGTGTGCGGAGAGAATTTCAACACCGTTCACCTGAACGAGCACTCGTTACCCGCGCATGAAACTGACAGTCGGCTAAACGCTGCGAGGCAAAAGCACGTGCTAGCGTGATCCGGCCATCTCTCTAATAAGCGCTATGT
>JBOHYD010000263.1:0-4169 GCA_050737635.1 Luteimonas sp.
TCCTCAGGGCCTCAATCGGCCTTCTCGTAAGTGTCCGTGATAACGGGGGTGAACCCATCGCACACAACTTCGGCGGCGCTGTTCGGCTCCCAGTTGAAACCGAAATACAGCGTTTCGAGCATCCAGAACCACCCAGCTAAGTAAGCGATTGCCCAGTTCACGCGGAAAGGGAAAGCGCTCATCGCGTGTTCTCCTGCTCTGTCTCCGTCTCGTCCTGCAGGAAGGCGAGCAAGGACACCGGCGCGATCGCGCATTCGGCACACACCCACAGATCCTGGCCAGGCTCGCTCAGCGGCACGGCGATATCTGGATCCGCGCCCATGATTCCGGCCAGTGCAGCGCCAGCAGCGCCGCCGCCGAAGAACTGCTCAAGTCCGTGTGTTTCCTGGATGCCGCGCGGATTCAATCCCCACTGCTGCAGGCGCATCGTGTAGAACACGATGCCGTGCTTGGCGACGCCGCAACCGCAGCGGCAGCACTTCTTGATGTCGCGCCGCTTCATGCCGCATCGCCCGCGGGCCGAGCTGCGGGCTCCACGTCCTCGACCATGTAGAACTCGGGCGGTTCGTTCGCCTGGATCCAGTCACCGACCAGCTGCTCGAGCTCGGCGGTCTTTTCCGACTTGCGGATGTCCGGACCCCACAGCCAGTCTTCCGCACATTCCCCGGCGTTGTCGCCGGCGCATTCGCTGATCTGCGTCAGGATCGACTCGCCGTCTACAAATCGATGTGCCGTGTAGCGGGCCTGTACGCCGACATAGATCGTCTCCGCGTCCGGATATTGGTCGAAGCCTGCCGCGGCAGCTTCTCCCCGCGAGGCATGATCGCCGTGGAAGAATTCCTCGTCGGCGCTGAAGCAATACAGCTGTCCGTCACAAGGAACCCCGCCCTTCAACAGAAGCATCGCATTCAAGAATGGAAGCACACGACGATCGTTGTCGATGGCCCATTCAGGGCGTTCGACGGCCAGGTACAGCACGCCGCGCGGCTTCAGCAGGATCTCGTGCTGCAGAACAACGTCCGCATCGTCGATAACGTTCGACAGCCCGAAATGCGTGGCGAGTCTCTCGGCCTCAGTGGTTTTGCCGCAACCTTGAGGGCCGAACACGATGACAGAGCGATTCATGCCGCACCCGCCTGTGCCTGGGCGGCTTCTTGCAACTGTTTGGCGATCGCCGCGCCTTCGTCCGTGAACTCGATACGGGTGGTGCAGAGTGGTGCGTCGAGCTTGACCAGGCCGTCGCGCTCCATCGCTTTGATGGTGCGGCCGGTGAACACCGGGTGCGCCCTGTTGGCCGGACAGAAGAAGCCGCCGGGCACGCGGGTGAGCGCTCGCTCGGGATCAGCGAGCATCGAGAGCAGCGCCTGGCGCTGCAACGGAGGGAGGATGTGCTTGTTCGACATGGTGACCTCGGCGGGAAAAAAGACCCGGCGAACTTCCGCCGGGTGTGAGCGAAAGGGATAGATCTCAGGCGGGCACGGGGGCTTGTCGCCCGCGCAGCTGTTCGGCGCGGCGGCGGCCCTCGCGCACGGCCTGCAGCGTGTGACCGGGCGAGCGCAGCGCCCACGCGATGGCGGCTTGCGTGTTGCTGGAATCGCATCCGATCGCCTGTGCGTGCCGGCGGACTGCCTTCGTGACTTCGGCGTCGTCACTGCGGCTGCTGGTGTGGCGTACCGCGGGCTGCGGCGACATGACCTGGATCAGTTGCATGGCGAGCTCCTTCAAGCGGCCAGCAGCGAGCGCTCCGCGGCGAGGCGGAGTGTCGGCAGCTGGGTGAGTGGAACCAACGAGGTCTCGCCGTAGCTCCACAGCTGCTCGGCGGTGCGTTGGGAATAGACAGGTGGCGTTGCCACGCCGCAGTGCGTGCATTCGACGTGGTACTGGCGCGCGGGCATGCCGAACAGGCGCGGATCGATCTGCACGCGGCCTCGCGTTTCGATCAGGTGCGCGGTGTGGCCGCACGCTTCGTGCAACAGCGGCGCCGAAGGCTTGATGTCGTGCATGATCATCGCGGCGCACTCCGCATCTCGGCGCGAGGCGACCGCGGCCGGGCCGGTACGTCGTAGTGCGTCTCGTGATGGTCACTCGTCGGCGCCGGCGATGCTGGCCAGCGGATCGCGTCGACGGAGCGTTGCGTGTGCTCGAGGCGTTCTGCGCGCTGCCGGGCCCGGCCAAATGCAAGGGCGAGCACCACGACGAGGAACGCCAGCGCGATCAGCACGAAGATCGCGACGAGGCCTGGATGGTTCTGCAGCAGATGCGACATGAGCGCCTCCTGGTGAAAGGAAGGCGGCCGGCAGGCTGGCCCAGGGGATGAGGCCGCTGGTGGGGAGCCAGCTGGTGGCCTGCCGGCCGCCGCCCCGCGAGGGGCGAGCGCAATCCTGCAAGAAAACTTGCGGCTAAGTCAACAAGTTTTCTTGCGGCAATGCCGCAAAAAGACGCAAGCCCCGATAAACGGGGCTTGGCGGAGTGGTTCAGGGTGCGTTTTTCAGGGTCGTTTTGGCGCCTATTGCGCAAAAACGCCAGGCCAGCGTCAGTCGAATGCGTCCAGGGGCACGTGGCCAGCGACGGACCGGATCAGCCCGGCTTCTTCCCAGTCAATCCCTTCGCCGCTGCATTCCCGAGCACGCTCCATGTCGTGCAGCAAGCGAGCGAGATCGGCGTCTTCAAGACAGTCGAGGTTGGGCACATTGAACGTTGCCTGGTCGACCAGACAGTGCATGCCCCAGCGATCGCGGAGGAAGCGCACGCGTTTGAGAACGCACTCGCGTGTGATCGAGTCGTACAGCGAGGGCTTCGGTGCGGTGACGACTCTAAGTCGCGGTCTTTCCTTTGCCGCCGGCGGACGCAATTCGTCCATGCGCGCCGAGATCATTCCCGCCAGTTCCCGAAGTCGATTTTCGCTGATTGCCATCACTTGTCTCCCGCTCGCGTTGTCGGGCGGCGAACCGCCTGCTGAACTCGATCAGGTTGCTGTCAGTGACGGCTTCGCCAGCCTCCGAGACAATCTCGTGGGCAATGGTGAGAAGGTAGGGGTCGTGGAGAGCCTCGGGCGGGCCGTTCTGGATCTCCACGATGTACTGAAGCAACTTAACCGTGGAAGCCATCCTCTCAAGCCCGCTTCGCATGTCTTGAGACATCGAACCGTAGACCGAACTCGACTCCTGAATCCGGTTAGGAATGTCGCCGGGCTGCCACGCCATCAGCTGCTCCACCGTGAAACCGAACGCCTTCGCCAGCTCGGGCAGGTAGCGCGGCCGGCGGTTGGGGAACTCGATCAGCTGCTGAATGTGCTGATGTTTCACGTTGGACGCGCCTTGTTGGCGCACGCGTTCAGCTAGGGCGGCCAAGCTCAGGCCCTCCTGCTTCATAAGTCCGGCGACGATTTGGCCTAGTTGCATGCCAGGAATCTTGCAGCCTTGCGCCGCAAAAAAGTTTGCGGTAACTTGTCGCAAGTTTTCTTGCATTTGGGTCTCCGTGAACGCACTACAGCGCGCCATTGCCATCTGCGGCACCCAAACCGAGCTCGCCCGTAGGGTCAAGGGCAAGCCGGCCTCGGGCCACGTCCACTACTGGATGCAACACGGTTTCGACGAGGACACCGCGATCGCCATCGAGCGTGCGGTGGCTGGGGCTGTCGCCGAGTCTCCCGCCGCAGCCGAACGGGCTCGCGAGCTCGGCCTGGTCACCGTCGAGCAGCTGCTGCCTGACCTGGAGTGGCATCGCGATGACGCCGGCGACGTCACTAGCTACACGAAGCGGGTGCGACCCGCCGAGGCGGCCTAAATGTCCGCGCCTAACAGGGGAGGCGCTCGGCGCCAGCTGGAACATGACGGCCACCACCCGGCCGAGACCACGGTCAGCGTGGAACGCGTGCAGGGCGGTGAAGCGAAGGCGGGCGGGATCGAACATAGCCGGCATCGTCTCGCATCGCCGGGGGCCTTCGCATGAAGCGCGGGCCTCAATATCTGCCGCCGCGCCAGTCGGTGATCTTCGGATACACCAGGCGCATGCTCGATGAAACGGCAACGAACGCGAACTCGTTCGCGATGGCCGTCGCAGAGCGTTACCACGCGCTGGTCGCGCCCGACGTTCGCCAGGTGAAGTTGCGCCTGGGCGAAGGCGATGCGCTCTGCCGTGCGATGAAGGACAACGGCCAGGTGCTGCGC
>JBOHYD010000264.1:0-6417 GCA_050737635.1 Luteimonas sp.
GGCGTCGCGTTCGACACGGTCCGGTGTGGCCGGTCCGCCTACCGCCGGATCCTCGATCCGGTGAGCTACGGCTGGGCGCGACGTGCGCGCGCCGGCCATGTCCCAAGGTGATTCATGAGTGGTGTGATTTCGGTTTTTCCGACCGCGTTGTTCGTCTCGGAGCAGTACGAACCCACGCCGGACGAGCTTGCGGCACTGATCGGCCAGCCGTGGGAGCCAAACCGCGCCGGCAACAAGACATCCAGCGATACCTACGTACTCGAGAACGACGCGCTCGCCCGGTTGCGCGAGTTCCTCCAGCAGCAGATTTGCCACTACGCCTACCAGGTGCTCGGATTGGACGAGGCGTTGGACGTGTACATCACCCAGTCCTGGGTGAACGTCAATCCGGCCGGCAGCAGCCACCATCCGCATTCGCACCCCAACAGCGTGATCAGCGGCGTGTTCTTCATCCAGGGCGAGCCGTGCCCGCTGATCCTGCATCGCGAAGCCACCTTGTTCGGCAGCCTGAGCCTGCGCGCACCGGCTTCCAACGACTTCAACGCGACCCGCTGGAATGTCGTCAACCGGCCCGGTCATGCCGTGCTGTTTCCCTCGACGCTGCGCCACGAAGTCGCGCAGAACACCTCCGCGACCGACCGCTACAGTCTGTCGTTCAACTCGTTCGTGCGGGGCACCCTCGGGTCGCGCCGCAAGCTGACCGAACTGGTTGTCTGACCGCGGTTGCGATCACGCGCTGCGATCCATCAACAGCAAGTCTTCAGGAGCAGGTCCATGTACATGTTCGACTGGGAGCGCGGTGGCGCGCAGGAACTGGTTCAGCAGCTGGAGCGCGACGGCATCATCGTGATCCGCTCGGCGCAGCTGTGCGAGCAGCTCGTGGCCCAGCCGATGGCCGCCATGACCCAGCTGCTGGGCGCGGCGCCCCTCAAGGTCAACACCGTGGCGGTCACCCCGGTCCCCGGCCGCCGTTCGATCGTCGAAAGCAGCTTGGACGGGCGCCTGCATGTGGACGCCTATCCGATGCTGTCGCCGGATCTGGTGGTGATGTCCTGCTACCAGCAGTCCGAGGGCGGCGGTGAAAGCGTATTCGTCGACGCCTGGGAGACCTTGTCGGCGATCCGCAAGGAAGCCCCGGAGCTCTACGCCGAGCTGTTCCTCACCTGCCGGCAGTTCCGCTTCCCGGCGTACAACGTGTTCTCGCCGACTTTCTCGCTGCGCCAGGACTTCCTGATGTGCCACCACGCGACCTTCCCCGGCGAAGGTGATGAGATCGGCGCGCGCTTCCAGGCATGGGTGGACTGCACCCGCAAGATCGCCTTCAAGCTTGAGCCCGGCGACCTCTACATCATCAACAACCACCGCTTCCTGCACGGCCGCACGCGCTTCTTCGGCGAACGCCGCCTGCAGCGCCTGCAGGCCTGGACCGACCGGTCGCTGGCCGCGCCCGAAGCGTTCGTCGAAGCGGCACGGCTGGCCTACGGCTGGCGCACGGAAACGGCGACGCAGACGCCGAAATGGATCAAGCAGCGCTTCGGCTTGACCCGGGCCAGCGTCGACGAACTCGATCTGATTCCCTCCACTGCGCACGACGCCGAACTGTCCGGCGCGCTGCAGCTGCTGCCCAGCGCGCCGCGTGAGTTGGCCGGACGCATCCTGGCGCTGGAAGCCGCACGCCTGACGGAAGACTTTCCGTGAGCGTCTATCCCAAACGTGTGGTGCCGGGCGAGCCGGTTTTCATCCACGTGCGCATCAAGAGCCGGATCCCGCGGCGTCCGCTGATGCGCGTGCTGCTGGAGAATCCGTCCGGCAGCATCCGTCCGCTCACGCAGTTCCAGCCATTCGTGTTCCCGGCGCCGATGCCCGACACCACCGACACGAGCGGACATCCCGAGAGCCTGCGCCGCACCTCGCCGGTGTATCTGGCCGCGCGGCATCTGATCGGCGGCGACGGCGACCTCGATTCGATGGCCGCAATGATCGAGAAGATGCAGGAGAGCGTGCACTTCCACCATATCCACCACACCGGCGAGGACTGGCCATTGGGCCGCTACCGCATCCACCTGGAGATGCGCAGCAACGGCGTGGTGTGGCCGTCGGACACGGCGAAGGAAGCCTTCTTCCATCTGGAACGGGTCAAACTTCGAGACGTGAAGCCGGGCCGGAGCGGTGGCGTGGCGACGGTGGAAAATCTTTCGCCGCACCCGGTGCCGGCGCGGTTGTGCAGCATCGGCGCCAAGACCATGTGGAACCGCGGCTTGCTGCTGCCGCCGGGCGTGTCCAAGCTGCGCTACAAGGGCCGGCAGGGCTACCTGCTGTACTCGGACGACCGCCAGGTGTTGCCGCTGACGCCCGCGGGCTCGCCGCACTGCCTGCGCAACGAGGCGTACACTTGGCGCGATGCGGCGGGCGAAGACACCGTCTCGATCTACGGTGCCGACGCGCGCGCACCGGGCTGGACGCTCACCGGCGCCAGCCGCCAGACTTGGTTGCGCGCGAATGGCCTGATCCAGCGGCGCGAGCTGCGCCAGCCCGCCGATGCGCGCGAGTACGACGCGCTGGTGCGTGAAGGCCTGTTGCTCGAGATTCCCTAAAGGCGCCGCCAAGACGCCAATCGCGCCGCGCCCGCGCCGATGCGGGCGCGGCGCGTGGCGGCGCGTGCGCGCTCGATGCCGGCGCAGGCAAGGCCGGCCGCACGCGGTGCAGCCCCAAAAACAAACGTGCCAGGACAAGCCCGGCACGTCGGCATCGCAGCGGGGCGCTCGGCCGCGCTAGGTGAGGAGCTTCAATAGATTGTTTCGGCTGAGTGCCAGTCGGGTGATCGGCGGTTTGCCGCCGAGCGCGGTGTGCGCGCGGTGCCAGTTGTAGTGATGCAGCCAGACAGCGAGCGCGGCCTGCCGCTGCGGTGACGTCTGATACGCGGCGGCATAGGCCCATTCGCGCAGACAGGTTTGGATGAAGCATTCGGCCTTGCCGTTGGTGCGCGGCGTGTACGGTCGGGTGTACAGGTGGCGACCCAGACGCTGGCAAGCGGCCGCAAAGGCGTGGGACCGATAGGCCGATCCGTTGTCGGTCATCACCTGCTGTACGTGCACGCCCCACTGCCGTGGACCACGGTCCGTTCCAGAAAGGCCACGGCCGTGTCTTGGCGTTCGTTTGGCGCCTGGTCATCGATGGCCACATGCACGAATTCCCAGCGTGCGTCGCGCACCCGATCCCGACGGTCGCCGGTGACCCGGTGACTCGGGCGCTCGATGCCCCCAGCTTTTTGATGTCGAGGTGGATCAGTTTGCCAGGGCGTGCACGCTCGTAGCGGCGCGCGGGTTCTTGCGGCTCCAGCTCGCGCCAGCGGCTCGAGCCGGCCCGTCGCAGCGCCCGGGACACGCTGGCAACCGATACGCCGAGCGTCTGCGCAATCAGGCACCCGGTGCGGCGCTGCCGCCGCAAGGCTTCAATCTCGGCCAAACGATATCGGCGGGGATGGCCTGCGGGCTGTGGTGCGGCGACTGCTGCGGTTCTGCAGGCCGTCGCCGTCGCGGGGTGCCGGCGCCACCACTTGCGGATCGTCGGCTCGGAGATGCCCAGCGCCTGCGCCACTTCGGACACGCGCTGGCCCGTTTGCAGCCGTTGGATCAGCACCTCTCGACCCTTCGGGGTCAGGCGCGCATTCTGGTGCGCGATTGTTCCCCTCGCGGAATGGAAATGACGTCTGGCGACATCCCGGTCAGAGGGGAACAACCTCTTGAAACCTCACAGCTTAGGTGCGGTTCTCACAAGCGCAGGTTAGAAGCGCAGCTCCAGGTGCGCGCGGACGATCACCGGCGCCAGCCGGCGTCGCTCGATCTGCTGCGCGCCGTCCTCGTCGAAGTACTCCGCGCCGGTGACGATGTCCTGCTCGAGCATGTTGCTCGCGCTCAGGCGCAGCTTGGTCTTCTCGGCTAGCGTCCACAGCGAATAGGCGTCGAACTCGCGCCGGGCCGATTCACTGTCGACCTGGAACAAGGTGGTGCGCACCGAACCGCCGCTACGGTAGGTGTAACTGGCGCCCACGGTCCAGGCCGGGCTGATCTTGTAGTCCGCGCCCAGGGTGGAGCTGAGCTTGGGCTGCAGGCCTAGGCGATTGTCCGGACCGGGCACGTCGTCCACTTCCGACCAGTTGCGCGTCGCGTTAAAGCGGATGTCCACCGCCGGCGCGCCGCTGATCAGCTGGTTCAGGCTGAACTTGGTGTCCATCTCCAGGCCCCACGCGGTGGCGTCGCCGCCGTTGACCGGCGAGGCCACCCAGCGGCCGTTGATCAGGCGGGTTTCGGTGCGGATGACGCTTTCGATCTCGCGCCGGTAGGCGCTCACGCTCAGCTGCGCGCCGTTGCTCCAGTACTTCTCGTACGCCAGGTCCAGGCCGGTCGCCAGCTCCGGACGCAGGTCCGGGTTGCCCTGCTGATCGGGGTTGAGCGAGCGGTTGTTGGTCGAGGTGTACGGACGCGGGATCAGTAGCGACAGGGTCGGCGACTTGTAGGTGCGACTCACGCCCAGACGGATCTGATCGTTCTTGGTGCCCGGCAGCTTCCACAGCGACTGCAGCACCGGCGAGAGCACGCTGGCGCGGTTGTGGATCCGGTCGAATTCAGTGCTGTCGCTGATGGTCTCGATGCGTTCCCAGCGCAGGCCCAGGTACATCGACCAGTGCGGGGCCAGGGTCCAGTCGTCCTGTCCGTAGAAGGCCAGGCGGCGGATCTGCGCGTCGAAGGACAAGTCGCTGAAGTATTCCGGCTCGCCGCCGACCGGCAGCAGATGCTGCACGCGGGTCTCGCGGCGGCGGTCGACGCTGCCTTCCCAGCCGAGCTCCAGGCTGTGGTCGCCCAGCGCCGGCAGCGAGTATTTGCCGGTGGAGTTAACCCCGTGGACGCGCAGGCGGCCGTCGGTGCGATCGTCGAGATTCTGGGTGCCGTCGACCGCGTAGCCCTGCTCGCGGAATTTGGACTTCTCGCGATTGCCGCCCAGGCTCAGCTTGGTGGTGAACTTGCCGGCGCTCTCGAATTCGTGGGTCCAGCTGATGTCGCTGCGCAGCTGTACCACGTCGATGCCGGTGAACTGGTCGTAACGCACGTGCTTGAGTTCGGGACCCTGAAGGGTGTCCCAGTCGATATCGACGTACTTGTTGTAGTTGCTGGCGTCGAAGTAACCCTGCACCGAGAAGTTGTCGCCGTTCTCCAGCGTCAGGTTATAGCTGGGCGCCACCGACAACACATCGCGAAAGCCTTCGGAGCGCAAAGCAGTGGTGCGCAGCAGATTCGCCGCGCCGTCGGCGTCCTGGCCGGATTCTGAGCCAGTTTCCTCGACCAGGAACTCACGTCGTGACAGCGTCGCGTTGAGCGTGTAGTTGCGGTAGTCGTCGCGCTGCGACTGCTGCCAGCTCAGCGTAGGAATCCATTTGCCGTTCGAGCTGCCCAGACCTAGCTTGAGCTCGCGGCTGTCCTTGCGAGCCACCTGGGTCAGCACGATGTTGATGGTGCCGGCGATGGCCTCGGCACGCAGGTCGGCGGTCGCCGAACGGATGATCTCGATGCGCTCGATCATTTCCGGCGACAGCGATTCGATGTCGAAGCCCGCGGGCGCCTTCTGGCCATTGACCAGGATCTGCGTATAGCCGTTGCCCAGGCCGCGCAGCGAGATGCCGCCCGAGCGACCCGGCGTGCCGGTGCCGACGGTGACGCCCGGCAGGCGCTTGAGCGCATCGGTCAGCGTGGTGTCGCCGTGCTTGAGCAGCTCCTGTTGGTCCACCACGATCTTGGCCGCGGTATCGTCGCGGCGTGCGTTATAGCTGGCGCTGGTCACGGTCACGGTGGACAGATCGGTGACCGGTGCGGTGCCCTCGACCGAGGTCGCGGGCGCGTCCTCGGCGGGTGCAGAAGCGACTGCAGGCGGCGTGGTCGGAGCGTGTGTGGGAGCGGCCGGAGCGGGTGGTTCCGCGGCCATCGCGAGAGTCGGGACGAACAGCGCGGGAGCGGCGAGGGCGAGACGGATCGAGGCCTGGATCAGCGAGGCGCGCAGGGAGATAGTGGTCATTGAGTGAAACAGGTCTTCCGTGAGGGGGTGGGATGGCACCGTCAGCCCGCCGCAACACCACCCGCCGCACAACGACGCGCGGCAGTCCGAGCAGGCATGCCTGGCATGCGAGGCAACGACGGCGCCCTTGCGGCAGCAGCAGTGCCGACCGCGACGATCGGAGAGTTGGGGCGCGACGGGCGCGTTCCGCCGGGTACGACCATCTTAGAGCCTGTTTAAAATCAATCTCCCATCTGCGACCATAGCCGAATGAGACAGCCCTATCCCAGCGACATCAGCCGTGACCAGTTTGAGCGGATTCGACCGCTGCTGGAAGGCGCGCGCAAGACAACACGGCCACGCACGGTGGAT
>JBOHYD010000265.1:0-11872 GCA_050737635.1 Luteimonas sp.
AGGATGCGCTCGGCCCGGGCGGCTACAACGCGATGCGCGGCCACGGCGGCGTGTGCGCGCGCGTGCTCGAAGGCGGCGCAATCCGCGTCGGCGACGCGGTGACGTGGGTCGCGGCATGAGTGCGCGCACGCACGGCGCACGCGGCCACTGCATTCTGTCGCACGGCTTCGAGAGCGATCCCGACGCCACCAAGGTGACGGCGCTCGCCGACGCCGCGCAGCGCCTCGGCTGGACGCATGAGCGGCCGGATTACACGGTCTACGACAGTCAGCGCGACAAAGGCGAGTACGGCGACGTGCCGGCGCGGCTCGATCATCTGCTGCTGCTGGCGCGCGCCGCGGCGCAGCGTGGCCCGCTGCTGCTGGCCGGCTCCAGCCTCGGCGCTTACATCTCGGGTCTGGCGTCGCTGCAGGTGCCGGTGACCGCTCTGTTTTTGATGGCCCCGCCGATCCGCAATGGCCAGCCGCGTCCGTTCAATGCCGCCGACGTGCCGGTCTCGATCGTGCACGGCTGGGACGACGAGCTGATCCCGGTGCAGCAGGTCATCGCTTGGGCGCAGCCGCGGCGCGCGCGATTGCTGCTGGTCGACGACAGCCATCGGCTCGGCGATCACGTTGCGGCCTCGACGCAGGCGTTTGTCGAACTGCTGGATCGCTTCTGAGCGATGCCGGCATCGGTGTTGATCGTCATCCCGGCGCACACATGGACCCATGTCGGTCGACGTCAACATCAGGATGGATCCCGGCGTGTACCACCGGTGATGACGGGATGGCAGCGCTGCGGGTTCCCGGCCACCCGATGCGATCATGTCGCTGCCGAGCCGCGCATTGCACGGAGATGACGTGCCAACCACGATGGAATTTCGTTGAAATTTTTCGCCTCCTGCAACAAGGGCCTCGAATACCTGCTCGCCGACGAGCTGCTGGCGCTCGGCTGCGCGCGCGCAACCGCGACGGTGGCCGGCGTCAACCTCGAAGGCACGCTGCACGATGCGCAGCGCGCGGTGCTGTGGTCGCGGCTGGCGAGCCGTGTGCTGTGGCCGCTGGCGGAGTTCGACTGCCCCGACGAGGCCGCGCTGTACCAGGGCGTGGCCGCCATGGCGTGGCCGGAGCATCTCGACGCGACGATGACCCTCGCGGTCGATGCGCACGTCTCCGGCAGCGGCATCACCCACGCACGCTTTGCCGCGCAGCGGGTCAAGGACGGCGTGGTCGATGTGTTGCGCGCGCACCGCGGCGAGCGTCCGAGCGTCGATGTCGACGCGCCCGACCTGCGCCTCAACCTCGTCGTGCGCAAGGGCAGGGCGATCGTATCGGTCGATCTCGGCGGCGGCCCGCTGCACCGGCGCGGCTGGCGTCGCGTGCAGGGCGAGGCACCGCTGAAGGAAAACCTCGCCGTGGCCGTGCTGTTGCGCGGCGGCTGGCCGCGGATCTACGCCGATGGCGGCGCACTGCTCGATCCGATGTGCGGCGGCGGCACGCTGCTGATCGAGGGCGCGATGATCGCCGCGGATGTCGCCCCGGGCTTGTTGCGCCACGGCGACCGCCTGCCGACGCGCTGGCATGGCTTCGATCGCGAAGCTTGGTCGCGTCTGATCGAGGGCGCATTGCGACGCGAACGCGCCGGCCGCGACGCGCTGCGCGACGTATTTCACGGCAGCGATATCGATCCGCATGCGATCCGCGCCGCGCGCGACAACGCCACGGCGGCGGGCTTTCGCGATGCGATCCGCTGGTCGGTGCGCGCGATCGATCAGCTTCAGCCATTGATGTCTGCAGTCCATCCCTCGACCCAAAGCCGTCATTCCGGCGAATGCCAGGCCGCAGCGTCTTCGATCAACGGCGCCTCTCCGTCGGATGACCTCGACAGACCATCAACCGGCTTGCAGACGAACGATCTGCGCAGCGTTGATCAGGCTGCGGAGCCTCCTTGCCCCGGCCTCGTCGTCTGCAATCCGCCCTACGACGCCCGGCTCGCCGCCGACCACGCGCTGTACCGCGCGCTCGGCGATGCGCTCAAACGCACGTTGCCGACGTGGCGCGCGAGCTTGCTGTGCGGTGACGCCGAGCTCGCGCACGCCACCGGCTTACGCGCGCACAAGTGCTACCAGTTGTTCAACGGCGCGATCGATTGCCGCCTGATCGTCTGCGACCCAGTACGGCCGCCGCAGCGCATTGCCACCGAACCGCGCGCGCTGAGCGACGGCGCGCAGATGCTCGCCAACCGCCTGCGCAAAAACCTGCGCGCACTTAAATCCTGGCGCGCGCGCGACGGCGTCGACTGCTATCGCCTGTACGACGCCGACTTGCCCGAATACGCCGCCGCCATCGACGTCTACACCGAGGCCGACGATCCGGCCGCGTCGTGGTGGCATGTGCAGGAATACGCGCCGCCGGCGACGATCCCGGATGCCGACGCGCGTCGCCGCTTCGGCGACATCCTCGCCGCCGCACGTGAGGTATCCGGCCTGTCGCGCGAGCGCATTGCTACCAAGACTCGCGCCAAGGGCACCGGTGGCAGCAAGTACGGCCGCGTCGCGCAGCGCGGCGACACCATCGTCGTGCGCGAGCACGGCGCGCGGCTGCGCGTGAATCTGTTTGACTATCTCGACACCGGCGTGTTTCTCGACCACCGCCCGTTGCGCCGGCAGATCGCGCAGGACGCGCGCGGACGGCGCTTCCTCAATCTGTTCTGCTACACCGGTGCGGCCACCGTGCACGCCGCGATCGGCGGTGCCGCGCAGACCACCAGTGTCGACCTGTCGGCGACCTACCTCGACTGGCTGTCGGCGAATCTGCGCGAGAATGCCAATCAAGGGCTGGATCTTCGCGGCGATGCGCACCGGCTGGTGCAGGCCGATGCGCTGGCGTGGCTGGAGGCCGATCACGAAAAATACGATCTGGTGTTCTGCGACCCGCCCACTTTCTCCAACTCCGCGCGCGCCGCCGACTTCGACGTGCAGCGCGATCACGTCCGCCTGCTGCGTGCGGCGGTGGCGCGGCTGTCGCAGGGCGGGGTGCTGTATTTCTCTAACAACTTCCGTCGCTTCAAGTTCGATGCCGGTGCGGTCGCGCAGTTTGCCGATGTCGAGGACATCTCAGCGCAGAGCATCGCGCCGGACTTTGCGCGCAATCCGCGCATCCATCGGGCGTGGCGGCTGCGGGCGTAGAGCGCAGGAGCGAGGAACGAGTGAGGGCACCCCCTCTCGTTTCTCACTCCTCATTTCTCACTCTTCGCTCCTCACCCCTCGTTCCTCACCCTGCGACAATCCCGCATTGCAGCGGAAACGCGGGTCAGCGAGCACCGACCACGTTCGGCCGGTCGTGGCCGAGCCAACGGTACAGCGCGCCGCCGACCACGCCGCCGACGATCGTCGCAACCCAGAACAGCCACAGCTGGCCGAGCGCTTCGCTGCCAGCGAACAGCGCAACGCCGGTCGAACGCGCCGGATTGACCGAGGTATTGGTCACCGGAATGCTGATCAGGTGGATCAGGGTCAGCGCCAGTCCGATCGCGATCGGCGCGAAGCCGAGCGGCGCGCTGCTGTGCGTGGAGCCCATAATTACGATCACGAAAAACGCCGTCAGCACGATTTCGCAAACCAGTGCTGCGCTCAGCGAATAGCCGCCGGGCGACATCGCGCCGAAGCCGTTGCTAGCGAAAGTGCCGGCGGCGGTCGGGTCGATCGCAAAACCGCTGGCGCCGCTGGCGATCACGCACAGCACCCAGCCGGCCAGCGCCGCGCCGACCACCTGCGCGGCCACATACGGCACGACATCCTTGAGTGGAAACCTGTCACCGGCCCACAGGCCGAGCGTGACTGCCGGATTGAAATGGCCGCCGGAGATATGCCCGAACGCGTATGCGCCGGTGAGCACGGTCAGGCCGAACGCCAGCGACACCCCGAGCAGGCCGATGCCGAGCGGATTGCCGTCACCGCCGAACGTCGCCGCCAGCACCGCGCTGCCACAGCCGCCCAACACCAGCCAGAACGTGCCGAGTCCCTCGGCTACCAGTCGTTTCCCCAGTTGCATCGTCCTTCTCCCTGCTAACGGGCGGCCGGAGTGGCCGCCTCACAAAACCTGTGCGGCATCCTGGTATGGCAACGCTCGCCGATGCTCCGACGGCTTACACGTTTCGCCGTGCAGGCGGCGCGATGAAACGATGATTATTTGCTGCTGAGCTGCGTCGTCAGGAAACGGATGCTCTCGGCCCGCTGGATCACCGCCGACAGCTGTTCCGGCGATGTCGCGCGCACCGAGATGTGCGCGACATGGCCGTCGGCAAGTTCGATCAGCGTTTCGCGGACCTGCAGGGTTGGTGCCGACGCGACCTCGCTGCGGTACCAGTAGCCCTGATGGCCGTCGATCGAGGTGCGTTCTTCGCGATTGGTGCGTTTGGGCTTGAACGGCGATTTTTTGGCGATGGTCACCGCAAAGGCTTCGCCGCCGTCGCTGTCGCGCAGCGCTTTGCAGAACGTGAAATCGGTGCGAGCCAGCTCTTTCCAGCTGAGTCCGCTGTCCTTTGGCAGTGACGGACAACTGCCGGCGGATTGAGCGACGGCAGCGCCGACGGTCAGCATCCCTGCCACGAGTGCGGTGGCAAACGCCAGCCGACGTGTGGTCTTCATGTTTGGGTCCCCTGAGGCGGCCGAGCGGCCACGCGCCAAACATAGCGGGCCTTGTGTCGGAATTCAAACGGCTATCAAATAAAAAGCGCGATGTTTTTCACGTAATGTAGCCTTCGTCACGTCACCTGGAAGCCGCCGATGTCGTGGATGTCGTGGATGTCTGGGGCGATGATCGTGGTCACGATGCACTTCCGTGTTTAGGGCGCACAGCATTGCAGCGCGTGCGCGTTTGCAAAGCCCGCTGGCTGCAACGCTACGTACGGAATGTGTCATGGCGTCGGGCGTTGCCGGCAGATCACGGTGCCGGAGCGGTCGCTGCAATCCGCATCTGCGCGCTTGGCTCGGTGCCGCGCGCGAGCGATTCGAGCGTCAGGGCGCGCCCGTCCAGCGACCGGCTGCGGTCGCCGCGTCCGGTGTGCAGGGTGAACGATTCGGCCTTGCCCGATGCGTCAACCCATTCGAACTCGACTTCGGCATCGCCGGCCCACACGCAGCGCACGTCCGGCGGGCAACGCGAATCGTTGGCCACGCGTACATAGCGCAGCGTCCCGCGGCCGGCCAGCTGTACGCGCTCACCAAACGCCAACGCGAAGCTGCCGTCGTCGGCGATGGTGCGCGGCGCGCTGGCATTGACGACCGGCGTCGCGCACGCGGTCAGCAGCAGTGGAAACAGGCCGGCGGCGATGGCGTGCAGCAGCAGGGTTCGCATGGCGATGGTCCGTGTGGCGGTGCGCCCGATTCTAGTCAGCGGCCGCGCGTGGCGGGTGAACGGGCCCAGTAGGTAGTTGAAAAACGCACTTCCTGTGCGTTTTTCAACTCGCCAGTCCGGTCCATGCCCGGACTGTCTCCCGACGAATCAAGCGCTCAAGCGCTTGCTCCGTCGACGCGACCCTCCTTGGCCGCGCTAACAGGGTGTTTTTCAACGCCCTGTCAGTAGCGATCCTCGCGCAGCGACGCGGTGCCGCCGGCATCGAAATGCACCTCGTACAGGCGATCGAAGCTGGCTTCGTCGATCGCAGCGATGCTGCAGCCGCATAGCGCGCCGACGATGCCGGGCACGGTATTGCTGTGGCCGACCACCAGCACCGCGCCGCTGCGGTGGTTGTCGCGGAGCTGCTGCGCGAACGCTGCGACCGGGCGCGCGGCGTCGTAGGTGGTGACGGTGAGGCCGTGGTGGAGCGCGGTCGGCCGCGCGGTGTTCTGCGTGCGGCGGAAGCCGGTGGCATAGACCGCCACGACATCACGATCGCCGAGTCGTGTGGCCAGCGCCTCGGCACGGGCGGTGCCGGCGGCTGACAGCGTTGGATCGCGCGGATCGTCGGCGGATTTTTCGGCATGGCGTACGACCACGAACGTCGGACCGCTGCGCAGTGCGGCAAGGCCGGAGTCAACGGTCGATGTGCAGGATATGGCGCTGAAGGTGCCTGCCAGCAGCACGGCGCGGATGATCGGTCTCATGCGTGGAGCCTGCGCGTGTCGGTACCGCTGGCATGGTGTGCATCGGCGTAGCTCACGCGGCTGGACGCAGCGTCGTCAGCAGGCCGCGCGCGGCCTGAAAACGCATTGCAGCATCGGGCAGGTCGAGCTTGACGCGCAGCTTGTCGGGGCCGTCCATCTGGTAGTGCTTGGGCTGGCCCTGGATCAGCCGGATCACTGCCATCGGATCGACGTTGGGCTTTTCGACAAACTGCACGCGGCCGCCGTTCGCGCCGAGGTCGAGCTTGCGGATGCCGAGCGCGGTCGCCTGCAGCGTGAGCTCGGCGGTCGCAAACAAATGCTTGGCCGGATCGGGCAGCAGTCCGAAACGGTCGATCATCTCGACCTGCAGTTCGCGCAAGCTGTCGCCGTCGCGCGCGGAACTGATGCGCTTGTACAGCGTCAGCCGCGCGTGCACGTCGGGCAGGTAGTCGTCGGGGATCAATGCCGGCGTGTTCATCAACACCTCGGCACCGCGCTCGTCGGCCGTGTCGGCATCGGGCAATTTGCCCTGCTTGATGCTGCGCACCGCGCGCTCCAGCAGTTCGGTGTACAGGCTGAAACCGACTTCGGCCATCTGCCCGCTCTGGTCCTCGCCGAGCAGCTCGCCGGCACCGCGGATTTCGAGGTCGTGGGTGGCCAGCGTGAAGCCGGCGCCCAGCTCGTCCATCGCCGCGATCGCATCCAGCCGCTTGCGCGCATCGCTGCTGATGGTGCGCTGGTCGGGCACCACGAGGTAGGCATACGCGCGGTGGTGCGAACGCCCGACGCGGCCGCGCAGCTGGTGCAGCTGCGCCAGACCGAAGCGGTCGGCGCGGTTGATGATGATGGTGTTGGCGTTGGGGATGTCGATGCCGGACTCGATGATCGTCGAGCACAGCAGCACGTTGAAGCGTTGCTTGTGGAAGTCGAGCATCACCCGCTCGAGCTCGCGCTCGGGCATCTGGCCGTGGGCGATGCCGATGCGCGCGTCGGGCACCAGCGCTTCGAGCTCGCGCTGCATGCGGACGATGCTTTCGACATCGTTGTGCAGAAAATACACTTGTCCGCCACGACTGAGTTCGCGCTGCAGGGCCTCGCGCAGTTGCTCGTCGTCCCACGGCACCACGAAGGTCTGCACCGCGAGGCGATGCGCGGGCGGCGTGGCGATAATCGCCAGATCGCGCAGGCCGGCCATCGCCATGTTCAGCGTGCGCGGAATGGGCGTTGCGGTGAGCGTGAGCAGGTGCACGTTGGCGCGCAGCGCTTTCAGCGCCTCTTTCTGGCGCACGCCGAAGCGCTGCTCCTCGTCGACGATGACTAGGCCGAGGTCCTTGAAGCGCACGTCCTTCTGCAGCAGCCGGTGGGTGCCGACGATCACGTCGAGGGTGCCGTCGGCGATCTTGCCGATCTCGGTCTTGATCTCCTTGGCGGTCTTGAAGCGCGACAGCACCTCGACGCGGATCGGCCAGTCGGCAAAGCGATCGCGGAAGTTGCGGTAGTGCTGCTCGGCCAGCAGGGTGGTCGGCACCAGCACCGCGACCTGCTTGCCGGCGACCGCGGCGACAAACGCCGCACGCACCGCGACCTCGGTCTTGCCGAAGCCGACATCGCCGCAGACCACGCGGTCCATCGGTTGCGACGATGCCAGGTCGCGGATCACCGCTTCGATCGCACTGTGCTGGTCGGGGGTTTCCTCGAACGGAAACGTCGCTGCAAACGGCTCGTACATCGCGCGATCGACGTCGAGCGCGAGCCCGGCGCGGGCGCGGCGGCGGGCCTGGATTTCCAGCAGCTCGGCGGCGACGTCGCGGACTTTTTCGGCGGCTTTGCGCTTGGCCTTGCTCCACTGCTCGCCGCTGAGCGAATGCAGTGGCGCGGTTTCCGCCGAGGCGCCGGAATAGCGGTTGATCAGATGCAGCTGCGCGACCGGCACGTACAGACGATCGCCCTTCGCGTATTCGATCTCGAGGTACTCCGCCGGCGAGCCGCCAGCCGCCAGCGTCACCAGCCCACGATAGCGGCCGACGCCGTGGTCTTCGTGGACGATCGGCGCGCCTTCGCTGAGCTCGCCGAGGTCGCGGACGATCGCTTCGGGCTCGCGCCCCGCGCGTTTGCGCCGGCGCGGCTGCGACGCGCGCTCGGGGAACAGCTGGCGCTCGGTGAGCACGGCGATGGTGGGTACATCGAGTGCAAAACCGTTATCAAACGGCGCGACGGCGATGGTGAAGCGTGCCGTTGTTGGCTCGTCATTCCCGCGAACGCGGGAGCCCGGCGTCTTTGCAGAGTCCGACGCGCTAGCCAAAACCAAGGCCGCCCGGTCCCCGTTTTCACCAGGATGACCAGCAACAGCAAACGTCGCGAAATCGGCCACCACCTCCGGCACCAGACCGACCGCGCCGAGCACCTCCAGCAACGCCTCACGCCGGCCGGCGCTGTCGGCGGCGATCAGCACGTGACCGGGATAGCTGCGCAGAAACGCCTTCAATGCGCCGCCGGGCTCGGCATCCTTCAGCGCCAGCGGCAGGTCCGGTGCCGGCTGATCGCCGAGCGCGCTCGCCTGCGCGTGACGCGGATGATCGGCGGCGCAGACCTCGATGCGCGCGGACTGGTTGAGCTGTTCGCGCAGCGCGTCCGGCGACAAATACAGTGCATCGGGTGCGAGCAGCGGCCGTTCGATGTCATGACGGCGTTGTTCGTAACGCTCGCCGGCCTGCGCCCAAAAATGCTCCGCCGCCGCGCCGACGCCGTCGCCGACCAGCGGCAGCGCCGCCGAGCCGAGGTAGTCGAACAGCGTGGACGTTTTGTCGAAGAACAGCGGCAGGTAGTATTCGATGCCGGCCGGCGCAAGACCGGCTTTGAGGTCCTGAAACAATCCGCTGCGGCGCATGTCGATATCGAAGCGGTCGCGCAGCGCGGCCATCGCGCGCTCGCAGCCGGCGTCGTCGAGTGGCACCTCGCGGCCGGGCAGCAGCTGCACCGCGTCGACCTTGTCGAGCGAGCGCTGGGTCTCGGGATCGAACGCGCGGATGGTGTCGATGGCGTCGTCGAACAGCTCGACGCGATACGGCGCCTCGGCACCCATCGGATACACGTCGAGCAGGCCGCCGCGCACCGCAAAGTCGCCCGGGTCGAACACCTGCGGCACGTTGCGGTAGCCGGCGGATTCCAGCCGCCGTTTCTCGGCATCGAGATCGAGCCGCTGGCCGACGCGCACGTCGAAGCTGTTGCCGATCACGTACGACAGCGGCGCCAGCCGCTGCATCAGCGTGGCCACCGGCACCACGACGATGCCGCGGTTGAGTGCCGGCAGCCGGTATAGGGTGGCCAGCCGCTGCGACACGATGTCGGCGTGCGGGCTGAAGCGGTCGTAGGGCAGGGTTTCCCAGTCCGGGAACGGCAGTACCGGCATCGCATCGCCGCCGAGGCCAAGCGTGCGCAGGTCGGATTCGATCTGGTGCGCGCTGTGGTTGTCGCGCGCGATCACCAGCAGCGGACCGTGGTGCGCGTCGGCGGCGCGTGCGATCGACCACGCCAATGCGCTGGCGCTGGCTGGCGCGCGCCAGTACGCGCGCAGATGGCCGGACGTCGGCAGTGGCGGCGTGAGAAAGCTGGGTGTCGGCATCGGTTGGCTGGCGGGCATGGTTTCAAATTCGTCAAACAGACACATCGCCGGAAGCGTTTCGCCGCCAGCGCAGGGCCATGAGTTTACGTCAGTGGGGGCGGGGGGCCGAGCGTTGGGGTGTTTCGCTGGGGCCGATCGCCGGGCATCGCCAACCGTGGCGCAGTGTGCCCGTGCGCGGCAGGCAGGTCACGCCTTGCGCGGCAGATCCAGCACCACGCGGATCAGTCCGGGCGAGCCCGAATGCTCGCGGCGGAAGCCCAGTGACTGCGCCAACGCCAGCATCGGCTGGTTGTTGTCGAGCACGTCGCCATACAGGCGTTCGAGCTTCTTGCCCCTGGCCCAGCGCACCAGCCGCCGCATCAAGTGGCGGCCGAGACCCATGCCGGCGACATAGCGGCTGACCAGGATCGCGAACTCCGCTTCGCTCGCGCCCTCGCTCATCGACGCGCGCGCCACCGCGCCGATCAACGCCTCGCCCGGCGGCAGTGGCTCCGCGGCGACCAGCGCGAACTCGGTCTTCGCCTTCGGCTGGGTCAGCCGGCGCAACATGTCCGGGCTGAGTTCTTTGATCGCATATAGAAAGCGCTGGCGGATCTCTTCGGGCTGCAGCAGCGCGAACGACGCCGCCAGCGGCTTGGCATCGTCGGCGCGGATCGGACGGATCAGCAGCTCGCGGCCATTCGCGAGCCGGAGGTGTTCGTGCCAGGGCGGGAGACGGTTGCGTGCAGCCATGCCTGGATGCTGGCATGGGCGAGGTGAAGCGAGGCTCCACATCGGCGTCAAGCGCTTCAATAGCGACAGCGAACATCGCCCGACCTTGTCGGTCGGTGCGGTTTTTACAAGCAGAAGCGCGGCCCGCGATCGTGACGGCGGCGGCGTCCGCACTAGGCTCGCGCCGCTGCCGCGATTGCACCATCACCGCCGACCCAGCACCATCGCCATCCACACACCCAATCCAAGGTTCACTCATGGCAGGCGGCGGCGATTCGACCCGGGCAATCATTTTTGCGCTCGGCGCCAATTTTGCAATCGCGTGCGCGAAGGGCGTCGCGGCGTTTGTCACCGGGTCGAGCGCGATGGTCGCCGAGACGGTGCATTCGCTGGCCGACTGCGCCAACCAGGGCCTGCTGCTGCTCGGTCTGCGCCAAGCCAGACGGCCGGCGAGCAGCGAATATCCGCTCGGCTACGGTCGCGCGATCTATTTCTGGTCGTTTCTGGTCGCGGTGATGCTGTTCAGCGTCGGCGGCATGTTTTCGCTGTACGAAGGCATCCACAAACTGCAGGCGCCCGAGCCGCTGCAGCAATGGTGGTGGGCGGCCGGCGTGCTGGTGTTCGCGATCGTCGCCGAAAGCGTCTCGATGCGTGCCTGCATCCAGGAGGTCAACAAGTCGCGTGGCGATCGCTCGATGTGGCGCTGGTTCCGCGAAAGCCGCCAAGCCGAGCTGGTCGTCATCTTCGGCGAAGATCTCGCCGCATTGCTCGGCCTAGTATTCGCGCTGGTCGCGGTGATGGCGACCGTGGTCACCGGCAATCCGGTCTGGGACGCGGTCGGCACGATCGTGATCGGCGGGCTGCTGATCGTGGTCGCGGTGCTGGTCGCGATCGAGGTCAAGGCGATGCTGATCGGCCAGAGCGTCGACCCGCTGGTGCAGCACGAGATGCGCAGGTTTTTCGACGGCCGTGCGGAGATCGAGCGAGTGATCCACCTGATCACCCTGCAGATGGGCGAGGAGGTGATGGTGTCGATGCAGGCGGTGATGCGCCAGAAGACCGATGCAGCTTTGCTGCTCGACGACATCACCCGCGTGGAGCGCGCGCTGAAGCAGCAGTTTCCGGCGGTGCGCTGGAGTTTCTTCGAACCGGAGTCCGCCGCCGCGGCGACGCCGCATCCAGTCAAGGTCTAGACCAAGGCGACAGCCCCGGCTATGCCGGGGGATGCTTACTTTACTTCAAGCTAATTTCCGAGACGCCACATCAGGTTTCGGGCAGGCTTATCGCTGCACATGAAAACGGGCCGGCAATGCCGGCCCGTTTTCGATCAAACCACGGCCAAGGCGCGGTCGAGGCGCATTGGTCGCGTTATTCACATTCACGCACGCGTGTCGCGCCGTCCGGCGTATGCGGCCTGGCCGCCGCGGTGCTGCTTGGGGCCGGCATGGGCG
>JBOHYD010000266.1:0-2534 GCA_050737635.1 Luteimonas sp.
CCCTGGGGGGCGAACCAGCCGTCGGACTGCACGTACAACGCCGAGTTTTTTGCGAGGTCGACTTCCACCGACAACACCACAGCGGAGCCGGGCGCGATGCTGCGGTCGGCCGCGAGTTGGGCGTAACGCGAGGAAGGCGCTGCGGCATTCGCCGTGATCGCGGAACATCCCAGCAGCAGGGCGGAGATGGCGCAACGTTGCGCATACCTGAGGTGACGCTTGCAAGGTGCCGCGAAGACGGTATCGGACATGAGCGACGGTTTGCCTGGAGAAAATCAGAAATGGCCATCGAGTGGCATGTGCTCGGCAGTCACCCTGCGCAGCGAGCCGCTCGGCAGTGTAGACACGAGATCAGTCGTATGACGATAAGCCATCAGGCTGTCGCTTGAACCGCCGATGGATCCACAGGTATTGCTCGGGTGCCGCACGCACCATGGTTTCGATGCCGGTCATCACCTGCGCGGTGTCGGCCGTGGCATCCGATGAGGGGAATCCCTCCAGGGCTGGCGACAGTTTCAAGGTGTAACCGCCATCGGCGCGACGGCGATGCTGGTACACGACGACCGCCGCGCCCGACAGCCGTGCCAGCTGATGCGTGGAGGTCAGGCTGTGCGCGGGGCGGCCGAAGAACGGCACGTAGACGCTGTCGCCGCGGCTGGGGTCCTGGTCGGGCGCGTACCACAACAGGCCGCCGCGTTTGAGGTGCTTGACCGCGCCGCGCACGTCCTGTTTGCGGAACATCGCCTGCGCATAGCGCGCGCGGCCACGGCGCACCGCCCACTCCATCGCGGCCTGCGCGTGCGGCCGGTACATGCCGGCGAGCGGCAAGTGATCGCACATCAGCCGGCCGCAGATCTCCAGCGTGGTGAAGTGGCCCGACACCACGATCACGCCGCGGCCGCCGGCCTGCGCGGCGCGCACGTGCTCGACGCCTTCGACCACCAGGCCGCGGCGCAGCGGCGCGGTCGATCCCCACCACGCGCGCGCGAATTCGAACACGCCGATGCCGATCGCGGCGAAGTGCGCGCGCAGCAGCACGTCACGCCCGGCGGCATCGAGCTGCGGGAAGCAGAGTTCGAGATTGCGCGCGGCGATGTCGCGTCGCGCGCGCAGGCTCGCGTGCAGCAGCGCGCCGAGCCAGCGACCGAGCACGCGCTGCAGCGCCCACGGCAGCCGCGCCAGCAGCACCATCGCACCGATGCCGAGCCACGCCGGCCAGTGGCGCGGGCCGAGCGGAGGCGGAGTGGATGGTGCAGTGGCTGAAGCCATGGCGGGATTTTACGTTGCATGGATGGCGAGGCTCTTGCTGTCATCCGCTCAGCGGTCATCCCGGCGAACGCCGGGACCCAGGGTGCAGCCGAGCGATTGCTCGTCCACGCAGCGCGGCCGAATCGGCATGGGCCCCGGCGTTCGCCGGGGTGACGGTCTTTGATGGCGGGATTTTACGTTGCATGGACGGCGAGGCTCTTGCTGTCATCCGCTCAGCCGTCATCCCGGCGAACGCCGGGACCCAGGGTGCAGCCGAGCGATTGCATGTCCACGCAGCGCGGCTGAATCGGCATGGGCCCTGGCGTTCGCCGCGGTGACAGTCCTTGATTGTGCGGAGCACGGAGCCTCGGCGATGCGCGATGGCGACGCCGCTGCCGATGCTCACCGCTAAACGTATGGCGGCATGGGCACGGCGCATGGATCACTGATGCCGCACGCCGCACGCCGCACGCCGCACGCATCGATCGCCGACCACACCCCCCGACTCCCGTTATCCTTGCCGGCATGAAGGCCGACCGCCACGAGCGCGCCGTCGAGCGAGTGCTGCGCGGCCTCTACTCGGCGGTGCTGTACGTGCTCGTGCCGGTGACGATTTACCACCTGATCTGGCGCGGATTTCGCCAATCCGGTTATTTTCTGCGCTGGAACGAGCGCTACGCCGCGTACCGCGCACCAGCGCTGTCGTCGGGTTGCATCTGGGTGCATGCGGTGTCGGTCGGCGAGGTCAACGCGGCGGCGCCGTTGATCGAGGCGCTACTCGCCGGCTGGCCGTCGAGCCGCGTGCTGGTCACCACGATCACGCCGACCGGATCGGCGCGTGTGACCGCGTTATGGGGCGATCGCGTCGCACACGTCTACCTGCCCTACGACCTGTCCGGCGCGGTGCGGCGGTTCCTGCGCCACTTTCGGCCGAGCGTGTCGCTGATCGTCGAGACCGAACTGTGGCCCAACCTGCTGTTCTGCTGCCGCGATCACGGCATTCCGGTGCATATCATCAACGCGCGGTTATCGGAGCGCTCGCTGCGCGGCTACCAAACGCTGCGCGCGCTGGTCGGGCGTGCGCTGCGCACGGTGCACAGCGTGGCCGCGCAGTCGCGACAGGACGGCGAGCGTTTCGTGCGCCTGGGCGCGTCGCGCGAGGCGGTCACTGTGACCGGCAATCTCAAGTTCGACATCGCGCCGGACCCGGCGATGATCGACCGCGCCGGCGAGCTCCGCGCGCTGTGGGGAGACCGGCCGGTGCTGCTCGCGGCGAGCACGCGCGA
>JBOHYD010000267.1:0-6892 GCA_050737635.1 Luteimonas sp.
ACATCAAACCGTCCTTACACGTTGAACCGGAAGTGCAGCACGTCGCCTTCCTGCACTTTGTAGTCCTTGCCTTCCAGACGCAGGCGGCCGGCGTCGCGGGCACCGGACTCGCCTTTGTATTTGATGAAATCGTCGTAGCCGATGGTCTCGGCGCGGATGAAGCCTTTCTCGAAATCGCTGTGGATCGCGCCGGCGGCCTGCGGCGCGGTCGAACCGCCCTTGACGGTCCAGGCGCGGACTTCCTTCACCCCGGCGGTGAAATAGGTCTGCAAGCCGAGCAGCTTGTAGGCCGCGCGGATCACCCGGTTGAGGCCGGGCTCGTCGAGGCCGAGGCTGGCGAGGAACTCGTCGCGATCGGTGTCGTCGAGCTGCGAAAACTCCTCTTCGATCGCCGCCGACACCGGCACCACTTCGGCACCTTCGGTCAGCGCGCGTGCGCGCACCGCGTCGAGGTGCGGGTTGTTGTCGAAACCGTCCTCGAGCACGTTGGCGACGTACATCACCGGCTTGAGCGTGAGCAGGAACAGATCGCGGAGTTCCTCGCGGTCGTCCTTCGACAAATCCAGCGCGCGCGCGGCCTTGCCGCTGTCGAGCCCGGCACGCACGCGGGCGAGCACCTCGGCGCGGACCCGGGCGTCCTTGTCGCCGGTCTTGGCCGAACGCTCGGCGCGCTGCAGCGCCTTGTCAACCGAATCGAGATCCGCGAGCGCGAGCTCGGTGTCGATGGTCTCGATGTCGGCGATCGGATCGATCTTGTTATTGACGTGGATCACGTCGTCGTTGTCGAAGCAGCGCACCACGTGGGTGATCGCGTCAACCTCGCGGATGTGGGCGAGAAACTTGTTGCCGAGGCCCTCGCCGCTGGCCGCGCCGGCGACCAGGCCGGCGATGTCGACAAACTCGACCGCCGTCGGCAGGATTTTCTGCGGCTTGACGATCGCAGCCAGCGCGCCGAGGCGCGGATCGGGCACCGGCACGATGCCGACGTTGGGCTCGATCGTGCAGAACGGAAAATTGGCCGCGGCGATGCCGGCCTTGGTCAGCGCATTGAAGAGGGTCGACTTGCCGACGTTGGGCAGGCCGACGATGCCGCATTTAATGCCCACGACGGTCTCCGGGACTCGGGACTCGGGACTCGGGACTCGGGAAAAGCGGCAGCACGGGCATGGTTGTCGTATCCAGTAAGAAAAAACGGGGGTGTTTCCGAGAGACCCATTTGCACGAAGGCACATGGATCGTTTTTACGAGTCCCGAGTCCCGAGTCCCGAGTCCCGGCCCGTATGCAGCCGCTTCATCGCCGCATTGACCTCGCCCTGCACCGCCAGCGGCAGCACGTCGAGGGCGTCGTCGATCGCGCGGGCGATCTCGATGTCGTCACCTGCCGATGCGCGGCCGAGCACCCAGGGCGTGACCTGATCCTTGTGGCCGGGATGGCCGATGCCGATCCGCAGCCGGTGGAACTTGCCGTGCCCGAGCAGGCGCATGGTGTCGCGCAGGCCATTCTGGCCGCCGTGTCCGCCGTCGAACTTGAGCCGCGCGACGCCGACCGGCAGGTCGAGTTCGTCGTGCGCGAGCAGCGCCTGTTCCGGTTCGATCTTCCAGAACCGCAGCGCCGCGGTCACCGACCTGCCGCTGAGATTCATATAGGTCGCCGGCTTGAGCAGCCACACGCTGCGGCCGCCGATGTCGGCCTTGGCGCTTTCGCCGAACAGCTTGGCATCGATCTTGAACCGCGCGCCGCACTGCTCGGCGAGCGTGTCGATGAAACGGAACCCGGCGTTGTGCCGGGTCCGCGCGTGTTCCGGACCGGGATTGCCCAGCCCGACGATGAGTCGCAAACCGTCCACCGCAAGACTCAGGCCGCGACGCACGCGCTAGGCGTGCGCCGCAACCCGGCGCTTACTTGTCGCCGGACTCGCCGCTCGCGTCGCCACCCTCGGCGGCATCGTCCTGCTTGCTGGCAGGCACGCCGGCACCCTCGTCGTCGGCAACGGTGTCGGCTTCGGCATCTTCCTTGACGAAGCGCGCCATCGCCACCACCGGGTCGTGCTCGTCGTCGATCTTCTGGGTGAGTTCGACGCCCTTCGGCAGCTTGACTGCGGACAGATGCACGGTGTCGCCGGCTGCCAGCGCACCGAGATCGATCTCGATGAACTCCGGCAGGTCGCGCGGCAGGCAGCTGATTTCGACGTCGTTCATCTCGTGGGTCAGCGCCACGTCGACGGCCTTGCCGGCGGGCGACGCCTCCGCGTTGATGAAGTGCAGCGGCACGCTGACGCGGATCGCCTCGTCGGCGCTGACGCGCTGGAAATCGAGATGCATGATCTGCTGCTTGTACGGATGGCGCTGCATATCGCGCAGCAGCACCTGCTCGGCCTTGCCGTCGATGCTGAGGTCGATGATCGACGCGTAGAACCATTCGTTCTGGCTGGCCAGCCAGGTTTTTTCGTGCTCGAGCTGGATGCTCTTCGGGTCGGCGTGACCGCCGTAGACGACGGCCGGGATCTGGGCGGCATGACGCAGGCGGCGGCTCGCACCTTTCCCCTCGTCCGTGCGACCAGTCGCGGTGAGTGTGTGATCTGACATTGTTGTTTACTCGCTTTCTTTGCTTGGGTCCGCCTCACGGCGGTTGGGAGACTCACCCGCGACCAGGTGAGTCGGGACTCGGAACTCGGAACTCGGAACTCGGAACTCGGAAAAACAGAAGCATGCGCTTTTGATCTTCCGAGTCCCGAGTCCCGGTATTTCAATCCACATACAACGAACTCACCGACTCGCCATACGCGACGCGGCGGATGGTTTCGGCGAGCAGTTCGGCGACGCTGAGCTGCCTGACGCGCGTGCAGGCGCGCGCGGCGGCGCGGAGCGGAATCGTGTCGGTGACCACCAACTCGTCGAGCTGCGACCTGTTGATGTTGTCGATCGCCGCGCCCGACAGCACCGCGTGGGTGCAGTACGCGACCACCTTGGTCGCGCCCTGGGTCTTCAAGGCCGCGGCCGCCGCGCACAGGGTGCCGGCGGTGTCGACGATGTCGTCGACCAGCACGCAGGTCCTGCCGCTGACATCGCCGATGATGTTCATCACCGTGGATACGTTGGCCTTCGGACGGCGCTTGTCGATGATCGCCAACTCGGCATCGTCGAGGCGCTTGGCGATCGCGCGGGCGCGCACCACGCCGCCGACGTCGGGCGAGACCACGATCAGGTTGTCGGTGCCGTGCGCACGCCAGATGTCGGCGAGCAACAGCGGCGATGCGTAGACGTTGTCGACTGCGATATCGAAGAAACCCTGGATCTGGTCGGCGTGCAGGTCAACGGTAAGCAGATGATCGGTGCCGACGGCGGCAAACATCTTCGCCGCCACTTTGGCGGTGATCGGCACCCGCGACGACCGCGGCCGGCGATCCTGCCGCGCGTAGCCGAAGTACGGCACCACCGCGGTGACGCTGGTCGCCGACGAGCGCTTCAGCGCGTCGATCAGCACCAACAGTTCCATCAGATGCTCCGCGCTCGGCGCGCAGGTCGGCTGCACGACGAAGACCTGCTGGCCGCGCACGTTTTCCTCGATCTCGACCTGCACCTCGCCGTCGGAAAACGTCGACACCAGCGCCTTGCCGGGGCGCACGCCCAGCTCACGGCACACCGCCTGCGCCAACGGCTTGTTGGCGTTGCCGGAGAAGATCAGCAGATTGCTTTCTTCTTTCATTGGAGGGCCGGGAATCGGGAACGGGGAAATAGGGAATGGGAGGAGCGGTGAGTCGGTTTTTGCGGTACATCTCTTGTGACACGCCGAGGAATTGCGGTTGCTATTCCCGATTCTCCATTCCCGACTCTCATTGCATGTTGGCAGGGGCGGCAGGATTCGAACCTGCGAATGCCAGGATCAAAACCTGGTGCCTTGGGCCGCTTGGCGACGCCCCTGTTGTCGAGAAACGAGTGAAGAGGAGCGAGGAACGAGTGAACGGCAGCGCTTCTACTCGTTACTCGTTACTCGCTTCAAGCGCATCCAGCAGCGGCGAGCGCCCGGCACCTTCCGCCAACCAGGCGGTGAGGCCCGACGGCAGACGCGCCAAGGCGGCTTGCGCGGATTCGCGGTCGGCGAATTCGACGAAGCAGCCGCTGCCCGAACCGGTCAAGCGCGGCGAACCGACCTGCGACAGTGCCGCGAAGGCGGCCTCGACGGCCGGTTCGCGACGACGCAGCACCGGCTCGAACGCGTTGCCGAGCGGTTGCCCTTGCGGGCCATGCACCGAAATGAAGTCGGACATTGTCGCGGGCGCAGCATTTCGCGTCAATTCCGCAGCCCGGAACAGCGCCGCGGTGTCGGCGTGCAGCGCCGGGTCGACCAGCAGATACCAGGCCGGTGGCAGCTCGATCGCGGTCAGCGTGTCGCCGATGCCTTCGGCCCAGGCATTGCGGCCGCGCACGAATACCGGCACATCCGCGCCCAGCCTCAGACCCAGCGCGGCAAGGCGGTCGTCGTCCAGCTGCAGCGTCCACAGCCGGTTCAGCGCGCGGAGCACGGTAGCGGCATCGGACGAGCCGCCGCCAAAACCGCCACCGACCGGAATGCGCTTTTCGACGACGATGTCGACACCTAGTCGACTTTTCGACTCGTTTTGCAGTAATCGTGCGGCGCGCACGGCGAGGTCGTCGGCCTCCGGCACGCCGGCTGCAGACGCGCCGTGGCGGACGATCGCGCCGTCGGCGCGCGGCCGCAGCCGCACCGTATCGCCCCAGCGCAGCAGCCGGAATACGGTCTGCAGCGTGTGGTAGCCGTCGCTGCGGCGGCCGGTAATGCGCAAAAACAGGTTCAGCTTGGCCGGTGCCGGCCAAATCGACCAGCCCGGTGCCACGTCGGTGTTCACCGCCGGCCACTCACGGCGTCGGAAACCGCCAGTCGTCGACGATCAGCCGCACGCTGGCATCGTCGCGGCGCGCCTCAATCCGCGCCGGCAGCGCCGGACGTGCGCCCTCCGGCCCGGCCCAACGGGTGTAGGCGATCGTCCAGCCGGCCTGGCGCAGCAGCGTCGGTCGGCCGTCGGCGGCATAGCGGAGTTCGTCGACCCGATAGCCGGGCGCGGCGAAGCCAAGCATCCACTGCGGCAGTTCGTTGACCGGCACGTCCCAGCCGGTCGCCTCGAGCAGCAGCTGCCGGGCATCGGCACCCTCGCGCGGACCGCCGTCGAGGCCTTCAAGCCGTCCGGCCTTGTGCTGCGAATCGCCGCTAAGCCGCCAGCTCTGCCGGGTGATCGGCGCGCTGAGCACGACCGAGTACGCGTTGTCGGACTGGGTCCATTCGAGCCGGCCGCTGCCGCCCTTGCCGGCCCTGCCGATCGCCGCGCGGCCGGTCAGCGACCAGTCGCGCGCCTGCGCGAACCACTGCGCGCGCGCGGCCTGCGCCTGTTGCGCCTGCGAGGTGCTGACCTGCGGCAATGGTGAGGTGTCGCGCAGCGACTGGCTGACGCAGCCGGCGAGCGCCAGCGACAACGCGCCAGCGGCAACACCAACGCCACCGGCAGCAATACGACACCTCATGCGCCGGTCTTCGCCAGCGCGCGCTGCAGCGTGCGACTGTCGGGATCGAGCTTGCGCGCCTCGTCAAAATACTTGCGCGCCTCGTCCTTGTTGCCGCTCACCCACAGCACTTCGCCGAGGTGCGCGGCGATCTCGGCGTCTTTTTGCAGCGCAAACGCGCGGCGCAGTTCGACCAGCGCGTCGGCGTTGCGGCCGAGGCGATACAGCACCCAGCCGTAGCTGTCGATGATCGCGGCGCTGTCGGGCTCGGCGACGCGCGCGCGGTCGATCAGTTCCAGCGCTTCGGCGTAGCGCGTGGTGCGGTCGGCGAGGGTGTAGCCGAGGGCGTTGAGCGCGCCGATGTTGTCAGGCTCGGCGACTAGGATGCGGCGCAGGTCAGCCTCGGCGCGGGCGATGTCGTCGCGGCGCTCCCACATCAGCCCGCGCGCATACAACAGTTCGCCAGCGTCGGGATACGCGGCCAGCCCGCGCGCGTAGACGTCGAGTTCGCCGGCGGCATCGTCGTCGTCGTTGCGCAGCTCGGCTTCGAGCAGATAGCCGCCGATGCGCGCCTCGTCGTCGACCGACGCATCGGACTGCAACTGGCGCAGGTCGCGATAGGCAATGTCGCTGCGTTTGGTGTCATGCATCAGCTTGGCGCTGCGCAGCCGCGCCTGCGCGCGCTGCGGGCCGCCGGGCACGCTGGCGTACCAGGCCAGCGCTTCGTCGTTGCGTTCGAGAAACTCCGCCGTCTGCCCAAGCAGCAGGCGGCGTGCGGGATCGGGCTGCACGGATGCCTGCTTCAATGCGCCGTACAGCGTGGCCAGACCGGCCTTGTTTTCGGCGCGCGCGAGCAGGCCGGCGCGCAGCCGCCAGGTCTGGTCGTCCTGCGGGCCGCGCGCGAGCACGGCTTCCGCCGCGGCGGAGTCGCCGAGGCCGTCGTATTCGGCGGCGATCGCCAGCCGCAGCTCGGGCACCAACTGCAGGCTGTTTTCGATCGACACCAGCGCAGCGCGCGCCTCGTCGGGTTTGCCGGCCTCGCGCAATTGGCTTGCGCGCAGCAGCGCGACACGCGGCTCGCCGGGGAAGCGCGCGATCACCTCGCCGACGATGCGTTCGGCAAGATCGCCCTGTCCGAGCCGCTGCACGAGGCCGCCGAACGCCAGCCACGTCTGCAACTCGTTGGGGATCACCCCGGCATCGAGCAACTGGCCGACCAGGATCGCGGCGGCCTTCGGGTCCCGGGCACCGCCGCCGAGCGCGCCGAAGGCGTAGCGCCAGGCGTCTGGTGTCGGATCGCGCAGCAGGCCTTCCAGGGTCGCGCGCGCGGCGGCGAGGTCGTTGCCGCGCAGCGACAGCGTCGCCTCGGCCGCGC
>JBOHYD010000268.1:0-1964 GCA_050737635.1 Luteimonas sp.
TCGTCGACATGCCGGTGCTCAACATCTACGCCGAGCAAGATCACCTGGTACCGCCGTCGGCCTCGCGGCCGATGGGCGGACTGATCGGCAGCAATGATTATTCCGAGCTGTCGTTTCGCGGCGGCCACATCGGCATCTACGTGTCGAGCCGCGCGCAGCGCGAGGTGCCGTCGGCGATCCAGGCCTGGCTGGGCCAACGCGCGCGCTAGGGCAGTTTGACCGGCTGCGCCGTTGAAAAACGCCGCGCGCTGTGCTTGAAATGACAATGGTTCGGAGGTTGCCTTAGCATGCCAGCGCCGTCCACCGATCCGACATCCGCAGTGAGCACTCTCCCCACCGACAGCGCCGCGCCGCGCCGTGCGCCGTCGGCGCTGATCGTCCTGGTCTGGCTGGTCGCGATGGCCCTGACCCTCGCTGCCGGGTGGCTGGGATGGCGCGAATTTCAGGCCAGCCTGAGCCGCGCGCGCGACGCTGCCACACAGTCCGCACAGCAGACCACCGCGCTCGGCGCGCGCATCGATGCGGTGCGTCACGACCTGCGCGCGCAGGCGCAGCGTCTGCAGCAAGCCGACAACACCAACCGCGTGCTGCGCGACGAGCTGCTCGGCCTCGGCCAGCGCGCGGCGCTGCTGGAAGACACCGTCGCCAAGCTGGCCGATCCCGACGCCGACGTCGCCCAAGCGCTGCGCCTAGACGAACTCGAAATCGTGCTTGGCATCGGCCAGCAGCGGCTGCGTCTGGCCGGCGATCTCGACGGTGCGCGGCAGGCGTACGCGCAGGCGTCGATGCTGCTCGACGGCGTCGAAGGTCCGGCTTGGCTGAGTTTGCGGCAGACGCTGACCCAGGAGCGCAGCGCGGTCGCCGCGCTCGGCGACGATCCGCGCGCAGTCACTGCCGGTCGCCTCGATGCGTTCGTCGCGTCGCTGCCGATGCTGCCCGAGCCGACGCGTAATGTGATTGCCGCCGAAGCGCCGTGGTGGCGACGCGCGTTCGGCCGCATCGTCACCGTGCGCCCGGCCAATTCGCTGATCGCGGTGTCGCCCGGCGATCGTGCCAGCGGCCTCGCCGCGCTGCAGCTCGAACTCACCCTCGCGCAGGCGGCCGTCGAACGCCGCGACCGCGTCGGCTACCGCGCCGCGCTGGCCCGCGCCGACCGCTGGCTGCCGCGGCTGTGGCCGGACTCCGCCGACCTGCGCAAACGCCGTGCCACGCTGCGCGAGCTGCGCGAACTCCCGCTCGAAATCGCACTGCCGACGATGGGCGCCACGCTGACCCAGCTGCGCGCGATGCGCGCAAGCAATTGACGCGCGGCTGATCGCGCAGGCGCTGTCGATCGACACATCCCGGTTCAGGCCATGCACGCTTGCTGCCCGCGTGCTGGGGTAGGGTAGTGGCGACCGAAACGGAGGTCCCACGATGAGCCTGTTGCGCACGGTGTTGTTCTGGATCGCACTCGCCACGATCGGCGCCCTGCTCGCCCAGCTGCTGCTGCGCGACCCCGGCTACCTGCTGTTGCGCTACGGCGGCAGCGAGTACGAGATGACCGTCGCCAGTGCCGTGCTCGGCCTGATCGTCGTGCTCGTGGTGTGGTGGATGCTGCTGAAGCTGGTGACGCTGCCGTTGCGCGCGTGGCGCGGCCATCGCGACAGCCGCTCGCGCACGCGCCTGCGCGACGGCCTCGACGCCTTGCATCAGGGCCAGCACGCGCGCGCCGAAAAGCTGCTCGTGCAGGCCGCCGAGGACGACGATGTCGCCGGCGTCGCGCGCACCGCCGCCGCTCAGGCGGCCCTCGGCCGCGACGATACCGCCGCCGCCAAGGCCCACCTCGATGCGATCGGCGACCGCCACGCCGCGATCCGGGCAATCGGCCGCGCCGAACTCGCACTCGCCGACGATCGCCCGACCGACGCCCTGGTCGCGCTCGACGCGCCCGCCGCGCAACCGCTGCCGCCGCGCGGTCTCGC
>JBOHYD010000269.1:0-29596 GCA_050737635.1 Luteimonas sp.
GCCGCGCATCGATACCGTCGCCGTCGGTCGAGGCCACCGAGGTGGGCGGCGTCACGCTGCACATGCTGCCGCGCTTCGTCGATCTGCGCGGCGCGCTGTCGGCGGGCGAGTTTGCGCGTGACTTGCCGTTCACGCCCCTTCGGTATTTTTTGGTGTTCGACGTGCCATCGCAGGAAACCCGCGGCGAGCATGCGCACAACACCTGCCATCAGTTCCTGGTCTGCGCGCACGGTTCGGTGCGCGTGCTCGCCGACGACGGCCAACGCCGCCGCGAGTTCACGCTGGATTCGCCAGGGGTCGGCCTGTATCTGCCGCCGATGACCTGGGGCACGCAGTACCGCTACTCGAAAGATGCGGTGCTGCTGGTGTTCGCGTCGCACGCCTATGACGCCGACGACTACATCCGCTCGTACGCCGATTTTATCGCGCGCGTGCGTCGTGCCAGCTGACGATGGGACCACCCTCGCCTCCGCGCGAACGATCGTCTTCACTCGGGTTGCCGGGCACGCGCCGCCACGGGCTGGCCGCAACGGCGCTGCGCTTTCTGCTCGGCGGCGGCGTCAACACACTGGCCACGCTGGCGCTGTATTGGCTGCTGCTGCGCCTGATCTCGCCACAGGCCGCCTACGCGATCAGCTTCGTCGCCGGACTGGGTTTGAGCTATGCGCTCAACACCGGATTTGTGTTCGACGCGGTCCGCACTTGGCGCAACGTACTGGCGTTTCCGCTGATCTACTTGTGCGGCTATCTGGCCGGCGCGCTAATGCTGGATGTCGCGGTGCGGCGTTGGCATGTCGATCCGTACCTGGCCCCCTTGCTGTCGATCGCGGTGTCGCTGCCATTGACCTTTGTGCTGATGCGCCTGCTGCTGCGGCCCCGGCACTGCTGAAGACCGCGACCGCCATGGGTAAGCAGACAGAATTCGCGCCAGTCATCGGCGACCCGCTAAAATGGACGCTTTCCGCACAGGCGCACCGGTCACGGCCGCGCCGCAAGCACAGGCCCCCCATTCGATGAAGATCCTCGTCGGTTACAAGCGCGTCGTCGACTACAACGTCCGCATCCAGGTCAAGCCCGACGGCTCCAGCGTGGTCACCGACGGCGTCAAGCTGTCGGCCAATCCGTTCGACGAGATCGCGCTCGAAGAAGCGCTGCGGCTGCGCGACAAAGGTATCGCCACCGAGGTGGTGGTCGCGACGATCGCACCGGCCGACGCACAGGCGCATCTGCGCAACGGCCTGGCGATGGGCGCCAACCGCGCGATCCATGTCGTCGTCGAACCCGGGCAGATCGTGCAGTCGCTGACCGCCGCGCGCGCATTGCTCAAACTGGTCGAGCGCGAGCAGCCCGATCTGGTGATCCTCGGCAAGCAGGCGATCGACGACGACGCCAGCCAGACCGGGCAGATGCTCGCCACGCTGTGGGGCCGGCCGCAGGCGACGTTCGCCTCGAAGCTCGAGATAGCCGACGGCAAGGCCACGGTCACCCGCGAAGTCGACGCCGGGCTGGAAACACTCGAAGTCGACCTGCCAGCGGTGGTCACCACCGACCTGCGCCTCAACGAGCCGCGCTTCATCAAGCTGCCCGACATCATGAAGGCGAAAACCAAGCCGATGCAGACGATCGCGTTCGCCGAGCTCGGGGTCGACGCCGGCGACACGCTGAAGACGACGCACTACGCGGCACCGCCAAAGCGTGGCAAGGGCGTGATGGTCAAGGACGCGGCCGAATTGGTCGCGGCGCTGAAACAGAAAGGCCTGCTGTAGGGGGTCTCGGCCCGCCATTTCACGACACCCACCTCGGTCCGGCCTGACCCATCGACCCCAAACGCCCCCCGGCGGGCCGAGGCCCACCCAACGCGGAAATCATTCATGTCCAAGGTCCTCATCGTCGCCGAACACCTCGACGGCAAGCTCAACGCCTCCACCGCCAAGTGCGTGAGTGCCGCACAGGCCCTCGCACCTGACGCCATCGACATCGTCGTGCTCGCCGCCGATCCTGCCGCGGTCGCCGCCGAGGCCGCCAAGATCGCCGGCGTCGCACGCGTGCTCACCGTCACCAACGCCGCCAATGCACACGCGATCGCGCAGGTGCTGGCCCCGCAGGTGGCCGCGCTCGCCGACGGCTACAGCCACGTGTTCGGCCCGAGCACCACCTTCGGCAAGGACCTGATGCCCTGCGTTGCTGCGCTGCTGGGTACCGCGCAGGTGTCGGACGTGATGACCGTCGAAGGCAGCCACGCCTTCAAGCGGCCGATCTACGCCGGCAACGCGATCGTCACCGTCGAGGTCGCCGCCGATCACACCGTCGTCGCCACCGTGCGCACGGCGTCGTGGCCGGAAGCGGCAACCGGTGGCAGCGCGACGATCGAAGCCGCCAACGTCGCCGCGACGCTGCCCACGCACACGCGCTTTATCGGCCTGGCCGCCGGCAACTCCGACCGCCCCGACCTGCAGAGCGCCAAGCGCGTGGTGTCCGGCGGCCGTGGTGTCGGCTCCGAGGACAACTTCAAGATCATCTATGCGTTTGCCGACAAACTCGGCGCGGCGGTCGGCGCATCGCGCGCGGCGGTCGACGCCGGCTACGTGCCCAACGAGCTGCAAGTCGGCCAGACCGGCAAGATCATTTCGCCCGAGCTCTACGTCGCGATCGGCATCAGCGGCGCGATCCAGCACCTGACCGGGATCAAAGACGCCGGCACGATAGTCGCCATCAACCGAGATGCCGACGCGCCGATTTTCGAGATCGCCGACATCGGCCTGGTCGGCGACCTGTTCACGCTGCTGCCGGAGCTGGAAGCGGCGCTGTAGCGCCAGCGCTCACGCTGAGATGATGAAAACGGCCGCAGATGCGGCCGTTTTCATCTGCAACCTCGATCTGCCTACGATCAGTGCGCGCGGGTGAAATCGACACCGGTTTTTGCGCGGAGTTCAGCCTCGTCGACGCCATCGGCGATCTCCACCAGCACTAGGCCGTCAGCCGTCACATCGAAGATCGCGAGCTCGGTGATGATTCGGTCGACCACGCCGACGCCGGTCAGCGGCAAGTCGCAGTGCGGCAGGATCTTGTGGCTGCCGTCCTTCGCAACGTGCTCCATCAGCACCACCACGCGCTTGACCCCGGCGACGAGGTCCATCGCGCCGCCCATGCCCTTGACCATCTTGCCGGGCACCATCCAGTTGGCGAGATCGCCTTTGTCAGTCACCTGCATCGCGCCGAGGATCGCGAGATCGATGTGACCGCCGCGGATCATCGCGAAGGAGTCGTGGCTGCCGAAATAGCTCGCGCCGTCGCGCGCGGTGATGGTCTGTTTGCCGGCGTTGATCAGGTCGGCGTCGACTTGCGTATCGAACGGGAACGGACCGATGCCGAGCAGGCCGTTTTCGGACTGCAACCACACGTCCAGGCGATCGGGAATGTGGTTGGCGACCAGCGTCGGCAGGCCGATGCCGAGATTGACGTAGGCGCCGTCGCTGAGTTCGCGTGCGGCGCGCTGCGCCATTTCGTCGCGGGACCAGGGCATATTCGTTCTCCAAGTCGTTGGGGGATTGTCGCTGCCATCCCTGGCGGTACACCACTGCTGGGCCAATCGCCGGCCCGGCCATCCATGGCCGGTCGTTCGCGAACGCAGACAGCGCAGCCGATGCCGATAGGCATCGGCTGAACGCGCTTCCTCACCCTGCGCGCACGGTGCGCTGTTCGATGCGTTTCTCGGGCGTGGCGTTGAGCACGATGCGATCGATATAGATACCCGGCAGATGGACGTGGTCGGGGTCGATCGCACCGACCTCGACGATCTCCTCCACTTCCGCCACGCACACCCGTCCCGCCATCGCGCAGGCCGGATTGAAGTTGCGCGCGGTCTTGCGAAACACCAGGTTGCCAGACGCATCGGCCTTCCAAGCCTTGATCAGCGACACGTCGGCGGTCAAGGCCGTTTCGAGCACGTAATGCTTGCCGCCGAACTCGCGCGTCTCCTTGCCCTCGGCCACGATCGTGCCATAGCCGGTCGCGGTGAAGAACGCCGGAATGCCCGCCCCGCCCGCACGCAAGCGCTCGGCGAGCGTGCCCTGCGGATTGAACTCGAGCTGCAGCTCGCCGGCGAGGTACTGACGTTCGAATTCCTTGTTTTCGCCGACATAGGACGAAATCATCTTGCTGATCTGCCGGGTGCTGAGCAGCTGGCCGAGGCCGAAGCCATCGACGCCGGCGTTGTTGGAGATCACCGTCAAATCCCGCGCGCCGGTGTCGCGCAGCGCGGCGATCAGCGCCTCGGGAATGCCGCACAGACCGAAGCCGCCGACCGCGAGGGTCTGACCGTCAGCGACGATGTCGCGGAGGGCGTCGGCGGCAGTGGGGTAGCGCTTGTCGTGTGCGCGTTGCTGGGACATGGCAGATGTCGTCGGATAGCGAGACGCGAATGATAGCTCCCGGCAGCGGGCACGTCGTTGTACCTTCGGCCAGTGATCCAACAGCGCGGTTCGACAATCAGTGCGATGCCCTCAGTTCGCGGCCATCCTCGCGGCCAGCGTCTCGCGGCGCGTCTGCACGTCGGGATAGCGCTGCGGGTCCATCACCGTTGACAGCACTCGCCACACGGTCTGCACTGAAAACCGGCTGCGTATGTAGCTTTGTCCGTCGCGCGACGCCTGCCACCAGGCATCGCTGCTGGAGAGTAGCTCAGCGATCTGCGCGGTCATGGCCTGGGCGTCGTCGGCGACCCGCAGAAATCCGGCATCGGCCAGCCCCTGCACGCCCGAGGACGTGGTGACGCACGGCACCCCGAAACGCATTGCCTCAAGCACCTTGCCCTTGGTGCCGGCACCAAAACGCAATGGCGCAATCGCGATCCGCGCACGACTGTAATGCGCGATCAGGTCGGCTTCGCTGATTCGGCCGGTGATTTCGACATCTTCCGCGGCCAATGTCCGCACCTCGGCTGTGGGCTCCGCCCCCACCAGACAGAGCCTGAGGCCGGGCCTCAGTGCGCGCACCGAGGGCCAGACGTTGCGCGTAAACCAGATCGCACCGTCAACGTTGGGCTGGTGCGCGAATCCACCGACAAACAAGATTTCGTCGCGGTCATCCGGCGACAGCGCCGCGGCCGCGTCGAGCGGCGGTACTGCTTCGTAGGCGAATAGCGGAACGGTCTCCGCACGGCCATCGACGGCGTGCGTCGTCAACCACGCTCGTACATGCTCGGTCTCTTCATCAGATGGATAGAGCACGAAGTCCGATTTGCGCCAGAGATCGTACTCGATATCACGCACGAATTCGGACTGCGTCTTCAGCAGCGGGTCGCCGTCCAGCGCGTACTGGCGCTCGATTCGCTGGGCGTGGATGTCATGGCCGTAGAAGATCACGTACGCCGCAGTGCGATCGCGCACGGAATCAATATAGTCGCGCGCAACCATCGGCCTGCTGAGCAGCACGTAGTCCAGGTAGGCGCCGTGCGTACCGATCCAGTCGTCGAAGGCACCGTCGGTCTGCGCGGACAACACCTCGATACCATGCATCTGCAGACTGGCTGCGTAGGCCGGATCGTCACCGGGCTGATCGGCCCAGAACTTGATGCAGAAACCCTGCAGGAACAGCACCCGCATCAGCTGCCAGATCGCGCGTGAACCGGCATCGCGATCGGTCTGTGGTGGGTGGCGATCGATCACCAGCACGATTTTCTTCAACTGCGCCCGATCGCGGGCAAGGAACACATGCTCGCCCGGCGCGAGTTGCTCGTGCAGCAGAGTCTGGTGCCAGCGTTCGGCGAACACCTCGCGGTTGTGCGCTTGGCTGGCTTTGATGCCGTTTCCGATGTCCGTCCCGTGCGACAGTCCCTCATGGTGGACGACCATCGAGCGCGGCTGCGCGTAGACCCGATGGCCTGCTTCGCGGACACGGAAGGCCAGATCGGTATCCTCGTAGTACGCCGGCAGGTAGCGCTCGTCGAAGCCGCCCAGCTCTCGCAGCAGTGTGATGGGTAGCAGCACGGATGCGCCGGACACGTAATCCACGTCGCGCACCACGGCATATTGCGGGAGGGCGGGGTCGTCGCCGCGACCATAGTTGCAGGCATTACCGTCGTCCCAGACGATGCCGCCGGCTTCCTGCAGCCGGCCATCGGGATAGAGCAGGCGCGATCCCGCCATGCCGCATTCGTGGAATAGCACGAACGTCTGCATCAACGCATCCAGCCAACCCGAACACACCTGCGTATCGTTGTTGAGCAGATGCACGAAGTTGCCGCGCGCCAGTGCAGCGGCCTGGTTGGCCGATCGCAGGAAGCCGAGATTGCCGGGATTGGCGTGATAGTGCAGACCCGGAACATGGGCAAAGCGGCCCATTTCCTCATCAGCGGATGCGTCCTCGATGAGGATGACCTCGAAGCTGGTCATCTCTCCGGCATCACGGATCGAACGCAGGCAGGCCAGCGTCTGCTCGAAATTGCCGTAGGCAGTCACGACGATCGACACCTCCGGTGCGTCGTGCACGGGAAACTCCAGCCCCAGAATCGGCACCATCGCGCGACGCGGACCGGCATCCAGATCGGCTGCCACAAAGCCGTGGCCGGCGCTCGCACGCAGCTGTGTCAGCACGTCGCGCGCGGCATTCTCCTGCTGGAGCGTTTCGTTGCCCGCAACGTCCGAATCGTGGCGAACCGCGCCATCGTCGATCAACAACTGTAATTCGTCGACAACGATGTCGATCGGCAAATCAGCCACCTCCGGTTCGATATGCCGCAGCGACCGTGTCCAGCGCCATGAGCGCGGAGCGGTCACGCTGCCGATGAAACGGCCGGGCTGCTCCAGCGTCGCGGACAGCCGCTTGTGCTCCTTCGCAAGGCGATCGATCAGGTCGGCCTGCGCAACGCTGCGTGCACGATCGCGTTCACTGGCATTGCGCTGCGCCGCCATCGCATCGGACAGCGTATCCAGCGCGCGCGCAGCAGCGCACAGCGATCGCTGCTGCGCGGCGATGACGCGTTCATGCGCGGTGACGATGTTGCGCAATCGTGCGATCTCGTCGTTCAACAGGCCGTTCCAGATCACCGCCTCGTCAATCCGGGCCTGTTCGATGACCGACGCCGCATGCTGCTGATCGATCGTCGTACTCAGCGCATCGTGCCGCTGCTGCAAATCGACGCCACGCAGGTTGGCCTCGTGAAGCGTCGTCGCAAAACCTTCGATCTGCTGGTGCTTCTGCTGTACGCGGGCCGACGCTACGTTTCGCGCATGGCGCAGAGCATTGATCTCCGAAAACGCCTCCTTCAGCGCCGCAGCACGAAGCGCAGCGAGCGGCATATCCGCCGGCAGCAAATCGTAGATTTCGTCGACGGGCAGTGCGATCGTCTCCCGCTCCCGCAGCTGCTCGCGGTCGAGCACCACGATCCGGGCAGAATCCAGCATGCTGCCAGGATCGTTGCGTCCACGGCTTAGACCGACGCAGACATGTGCGTCGTCGAAAGCGAGCCCACGAACGTAGCCATCCAGATCGACGGCGATCTTCGGGTGAAAATTGCGATATGCACGCAGCATATGCGCCTCTGAGTCGCACACCCAGAGCAGGCCGTCGACGGATTTCAGCGAGTGCGGCTGCGACAGGCCAGCGATCATCACCTCGCCGGTTTCAACGTCGAATATCTCCCCCGCCCCGCGCGTGCGCCCCTTGTAGCCGCGATGCACATCGAATGCGCCGAATCGCGACGCGAGGATGCGTCCATCGTGCACGCAGACCGAGTTGACATGTGCCGAGTCTGGTTCGCCCGGCAGGGTCCAGCGGCGCGATTCGGCAAAGGTGCCGGCGTCGAGTTCGAGCACAGCGTTAGTCTCGGTGCACACCACGTAGAGCAGACCGGCGTGCCAGAGTACGTCGTGGAGATCGAGCGACGCGGTCACCAGACAGATACGCTCCATGTCGTCGCCGTGCACTGCGCGCAGTTCGGCGATGCCTTCCGCCTGCCGCGCCCAGAGCATGCCGCCGGGCACGGCCGAAATGCTGGTCGTGTCGATGGTCGACAGTTGCTGGACGACACTGCCATCGACGTCGCTGCCGATGTAGAACACGCCGCCACCATTGACCGACGACGCTAGCAGTGCGCCGCGCGACCGACCGTCGACCGGCGTATTGATCATGCCATCTCCTGGATCTGCCCGCGCGCGCCGCTGAGCGCGAACGCGGCTTCCATATCCACAAGCCCCTCGGCGTGGTTGTTGTCGCCGGTGACACTGAGAATGATCGAATCCGCGCGCCGGTCGATGGCGTGGATTTCGCCACCGTCCTCGTCCAGTCGCGACACGCCCACGGTGACGAAATACTGTCCGCGCAGCAGCGCGCAGCGCAGGTCGAACTCGCCAATGGCAACCGTGCCCGCGTCGCAGGCAAACAGTCGCCCGTCCGACACCAGCGTGTTGGAGCTGTAAAGCACCTGCCCGGTCACGGTGCACACGCGCACACCGAAGATCAGCCGATCCAGCGCCACCGGGAAGTGATAGCGCACATTGATGCGGAACGGTTCGCGAGCGGGTACAAGCGGGCTGTGCCCCATGCGACTCGACACCAGATAGTCGCAGGTGATCGCACGGCCATCTCCGAGCCGCGTCTCATCGCGGTTGTAACCGGCGCGGCCGGCAAAGCAATCGGCCGACCCGCCATCGATGAACATCTCGAGTCCGCTGCGCTCCCGCACCTGTGCATCAATCGCATCGCCGAGGATCAGGGCGCCGATGGACGGCTCTTGCGGCGCGGCCTGTGCGGAATTGTCGCCAAACACCACACGCAGGTACTGCTTCACCGCCGACTGCGCGTCGCCGTCAAATACCAGCGTGCCGCGGTCGAGAACCACACCGCGATTGCACAGCTGCAGCACCGAATCCACGGAATGGGTCACGAACAGCAGCGTGCAACCGCCTTCGCGCAATTCCTCGATGCGCTTGAAGCACTTGCGCTGGAAGTAGATGTCGCCGACCGACAGTGCCTCGTCGACGATCAGCACGTCCGGATCGGTATGCACCGCAACCGCGAACGCAAGACGCAGAAACATACCGCTGGAGTAGGTCTTGACCTGCTCGTCAAGGTGCTCGCCAATCTCGGCGAACGCGATGATCTGCCCCATGCGCCCGGCGATCTGCTCCGCGCTCAAGCCGAGCAGACTGGCATTGAGATGAATGTTCTCGCGGCCGGTGAACTCGGGATTGAATCCGGCGCCGAGTTCCAGCAATGCGGCAATACGAGCGTTGACGCGCAAGCTGCCGGCGCTCGGCTGCAGGATACCGGCGATGATCTGCAATAACGTGGATTTGCCCGATCCGTTCTTGCCGATCACCCCGATCGCCTCGCCACGACGGACGTCGAAGCTGATCTCGCGCAGCGCATGGAATTCGTCGCGCGAATGCCGCTTGGGGAACAGCATGTGCACGAGGCCGTGATACGGCTTGTCGAATTTGGGGAACGACTTGCCGATGCCGCGCAGGCTGATCAACGGCTCAGAGGACATCGGCGAAGCCTTTGCTGGTAAAGCGGAACCAGATGTAGGACGCGTACACCGCGACCAGGCTAATGATCGTTGCCGTCAGCAGCGTCGCCCAGTCCGGCGGCCTGCTCCACAGCGCGACCTCGCGCATCTGATCGATGAAGAATGTCAGTGGATTCAAGTGAAACACGAGCTGGTACCGCGGCGGCAAGGTGTCGACCGGCACGATTGCCGATGATAAGAACAGCAGCGCGGTGATGATCACTGGCATGGCCTGGCTGATGTCGCGCAGATACACGCCCAGCGACGCGACCACCCAGCACGTCGCCACCGTCAGCAGGGCCAGCGGTAGCACAACGACAGGCACCAGCACGATATAAGGCGAGAACTTCCCGAACAGCAGCGCATTGAGCACCGCGAACACCATTACGTTCATCGCCATGTGGAACAGCGCCGACAGCACCACCGACCAGGGCAAGATGTGCAGCGGAAAGATGATCCGCTTGACGTAGTTGGCGTTCTCGACCATCAGCCGCGGCGACCGCGACAGACATTCGGCGAAGAACCCGTGGGTCAGGACGCCGAGGAACAGCACCATGCCGAAGGCGGCGTTGTCGCCGGAAGGCTGATTCCAGCGGCTACCGAAAATCTTGCCGAACGCCACGGTATAGATCACCAGCATCATCAGCGGGCCGATCAACGACCAGAGCAGGCCGAAGTTGGCCCCGCGATAACGGCCGAGGATGTCGCGTCGCGTCAACTCGCGGGTGAGGTCCCGATGCACACCGAGGGCGCTGAACGGCCCGGTCAACAAGGCCTTCAGCCGTGCAAGCGCGGGACGACGCACTGCCGCGTCATCCACAGACGACTGCCTTCGGAGTGACCGCAGCAGGTGGATGCGCGTCGCGGCATCGGTGAATTCGATTCATATCGTGCCCATCTGCGATTCAGCCGGTGATTTTAGCACTCGGCCGGGGTGGCCGGCGGCGAACCCGACCGCCCACCCCGGCCTGCCGCAGACCCGTCGCTACATGATGCTGCAACGGGCCGAAGTGCTTGCACAGTACAGCGCACCGCTCGCACCGCCGCGTCCCGGCCGATATACTGCCCGCCGCAGTATCACGTGGTTGAGCCGAGGCCTGAGCAACTCGAAACCCTGTGACCATCCCCGCAGATGCGGAAATGATGGCTGCAGGTTTTGTTGTTGAGCTCTTTGTGGACAACGCATCCGGACGCCAGCTTTGCCAGGCCGGATCCTACGAACCCTTCTCTGGAACGACGTGGAATGACGACGGAACGCGCGCCCATCCGCGTCAGCTCGGCTGCTGCGCTATGCATCGATCTCGACGGCACGCTGCTGAAATCCGACGCCCTGTACGAGTCGCTGCTGGCGTTGCTGAGCCGCAACCCCCTTTACGTGTTTCTGCTGCCGTTCTGGCTGCTGAAGGGCAAGGCGGCGCTGAAGGACGCGATCGCGTCGCGCGTCGACATCGATGCCACCACTCTGCCTTACGACGCCCGCGTGCTCGCGCTGCTCGAAACCACCGCTGCCCGTCCGCGCGTGCTCTGCACCGCTACCAACGCACGCTACGCCGAGGCCATCGCGGCCCATCTCGGCGTGTTCGAGCAGGTCATCGCCAGCGATGCCAACCGCAACCTGTCCGGCCATCGCAAGGCGGCCGCACTGGTGGAAGCCTTCGGCGAGCGCGGTTTCGATTACGCCGGCAACGCGCGCGTCGACCTCGGCGTGTGGGCTCGGGCACGGCGCGCGCTGGTGGTCAACGGCTCCGACGCGCTCGTCGCCGAGGCCGCGCGCGTAACCCAGGTCGAGACCCATCTGCCCGCCGAGTCGGACAAGAGCGCCTTGCGCCTGTGGATCAAGCAGCTGCGCATCCATCAGTGGCTGAAGAACCTGCTGGTGTTCCTGCCGCTGCTGGCGGCGCACCGCTTCACCGAGGTCACCGACGTCACCGCAGCGGCACTAGCGTTTCTGGCATTCGGCCTGTGCGCGTCGGGCGTGTACGTGCTCAACGATCTGCTCGACCTGCCGTCCGACCGGCGTCACGCGCGCAAGCGGCTCAGGCCATTCGCGGCCGGCCGGCTGCCGCTGCTGCACGGATTGATCGTCGCGCCGCTGCTGACGCTGGCAGGCTTCGCGATCGCGTGGCTGGCGAGTCCGCTGTTCGCGTTGGTGCTGCTGGCCTATTACGCGATGACGCTGGCGTATTCGCTGCGCCTCAAGCGCGTGGTGATGGTTGACGTAGTAATGCTGGCGGGGCTGTACACGGTGCGCATCATCGGCGGCGCGGCGGCGATTCATGCCGAGCTGTCGTTCTGGCTGCTGGCGTTCTCGATGTTCATCTTCCTCAGTCTGGCAATGCTCAAGCGCTACACCGAACTCGCCGAGGTGCTCGCCAGGGGCGCCAGCAAGGCCAGCGGTCGCGGTTACGACGTCGAGGATCTGGCGATGATCCAGTCGATGGGCGCGGCCAGCGGCTATCTCGCGGTGCTGGTGTTCGCGCTGTACATCAATAGCCCCGAGAGTGTCGCGCTGTATCGCCATCCGCAGGCGCTGTGGCTGATCTGCCCGATGCTGCTGTACTGGATCAGCCGTGCATGGATGGTCGCCCACCGCGGTGGCATGCACGACGATCCGGTGGTGTTCGCGGTCACCGACCGGGTCAGCCAGGCGGTGATCGTGGTCTGCGGGCTGATGGTGCTGGGCGCGATCTGATGGCCGTTGCCGGACAGTCGTGGGGGCGCTATCCGCAGGCCCGCCAGACGCTGGTCGCGCTCGGCGATCGCGCGGCACCGCTGCCTGCCTTCGCCGGCACCGCGCTGCCGCACGGCAACGGCCGCAGCTACGGCGACAGTTGCCTGAACCCCGACGGCAGCTTGCTGCACGCACGCGGACTCGATCGCTTCATCGCCTTCGACGCCGCCAGCGGCCGGCTGCGCTGCGAGGCCGGCGTCACCCTCGGCGAAATCCTCGATCTGGTGGTGCCACAGGGCTGGTTTCTGCCGGTCACGCCGGGCACCTGCCACGCCACCGTCGGCGGTGCGATCGCCAACGACGTGCACGGCAAAAACCACCACCGCGCCGGCACCTTCGGCCATCACGTCGCCGCCTTCGAGCTGTTGCGCAGCGATGGCGCGCGCCGGGTCTGCCGGCCGGACGATGCCGACGGCATGTTCGTCGCCACCGTCGGCGGTCTCGGGCTGACTGGCGTGATCGTGGCCGTCGAGCTGCAGCTGCGGCGCGTGCCCGGACCATGGCTCGACGTCGAATCGCTGCGCTTCGAGCGGCTGGACGATTTTTTCGCACTGTCGCCGGCATCGGAGGCCAGCCACGAGTACACGGTGGCCTGGGTCGACTGCCTCGCCCGCGGCAGCGCACTGGGGCGCGGACACTTCCTGCGCGCCAACCACGCATCGTGCCTGGGTGCCGCGCGCCCCAATCCGCCGTCGCGGCGGCTCGCGATGCCGGTCACCCCGCCGCTGTCGCTGGTCAATGCGCTGACGCTGCGGCCGTTCAACTGGCTGTATTACCACCGCCAACGCGCACGGTCGCGGCGCACTTGGGTACACTACGCACCGTATTTTTATCCGCTCGACGGCATCGCCGACTGGAACCGGATGTACGGGCCGCGCGGATTTCTGCAGCACCAGTGCGTGGTGCCGCCTGCCGCGGCACCCGATGCGATCGCCGCGCTGTTGCGCGAAATCGGCCACAGCGGCATGGGCTCGTTTCTGGCGGTGCTCAAGCAGTTCGGCGATCGGCCGTCGCTCGGCATGCTGTCGTTTCCGCAACCGGGCACGACGCTGGCGCTCGACTTTCCCAACACCGGCCCGGAGGTGTTTGCGCTGCTCGATCGCCTCGACGCGATCGTCGACGCCGCCGGCGGCGCGGTGTATCCGGCCAAGGATGCGCGGATGTCGGGGACGCATTTCCGCCGGGCATTTCCGCAGTGGGACGCCTTCCAGTCCTATATCGATCCACGGTTTTCATCCGGCTTCTGGCGCCGGGTCACGGAGTAGACATGCAGCGCGTCCTGATCATCGGTGCGACATCGGCGATCGCCGAAGCCACTGCCCGCCGCTACGCCGCGCGCAGCGCCAGCCTGTTTCTAGTCGGCCGCAACGCCACGCGCCTGCAGGCCATCGCCGACGATCTGAGCACGCGCGGCGCACACGCCGCGGCCACGCATGTGCTCGACGTCAACGACTGGTCGGCACACACCGCGATGCTCGACGCCGCCACGGCCGCGATGGGCGGCATCGACATCGCGCTGATCGCGCACGGCACCTTGCCCGATCAGGCCGCCTGCGACGCATCGCTAGACACGGCGATGACCGAGTTCGCGACCAATGGCACTTCGACGATCGCGCTGTCGTCCGCGCTCGCGCAGCGGCTGATCGCACCGGCGACGCTGGCGGTGATTTCGTCGGTCGCCGGCGACCGCGGCCGCTCGAGTAATTATCTCTACGGCAGCGCCAAGGCCGCGGTGACCGCCTTCCTCAGCGGGCTCGGTCAGCGCCTCGCGCCGTTGGGCGTCAACGTGCTGATCATCAAGCCGGGCTTCGTCGACACGCCGATGACCCGCACGTTCAAGAAGGGCGCGCTGTGGGCCAAACCCGACGCGATCGCGCGCGGCATCGTCGCGGCCATCGACACCCGCCGCGCGGTGGTCTACCTGCCGTGGTTCTGGTGGGCCATCATGCAGATCATCAAGCACATCCCCGAATTCGTGTTCCGCAAGCTCAAGCTCTGAACGCCGTGACCGACAAGCACGACAAGATCCTGCTCACCGGCGCCGCCGGCCTCGTCGGCCAGAATCTGCTGGTCGAGCTGAAAGCGCAGGGCTACACGCAGCTGGTGGCGATCGACAAGCACGCGCACAACCTCGCCATCCTGCGCAGGCTGCATCCCGACGTGCTGGCGATCGAGGCCGACCTCGCCGAACCTGGCGCATGGGCGGATGCGTTTGAGGCAGCGCGCTGCGTGGTGCAACTGCACGCTCAGATCACCGGCAAGCAGCGCGCCATCTTCGAGCGCAACAACCTCACGGCCACCGGCCACGTACTCGACGCGTGCACGCGGCATGCGGTGCCGTTCGTCGTGCACATCAGCTCGTCGGTGGTCAATTCGGTGGCCAGCGACGACTACACCGAGACCAAGAAAGCGCAGGAAGCACAGGTCGCGGCCAGCGGCCTGCCGCACTGCGTGTTGCGCCCGACGCTGATGTTCGGCTGGTTCGATCCCAAGCACCTCGGCTGGCTATCGCGCTTCATGGCCAGGACGCCGCTGTTCCCGATCCCCGGCGACGGCCGCTTCATGCGCCAGCCGCTGTACGAGCGCGACTTCTGTCGCTGCATCGCCAGGTGCATCGAGCGCGAACCCGACGGTGCGGTCTACGACATCGTCGGCGACACCCGCATCGACTACGTCGACATCATCCGCACCATCAAGCGCGTCAAGCGCCTGCGCACGCTCATCGTGCACATCCCGATCGGCGTCTTCGCGTTCCTTCTGAAGACCTATTCGCTGTTCAGCAGCAAGCCGCCGTTCACCGCCAGCCAACTCGCGGCGCTGAGCGCCGGCGATGACTTCAGCGGGGTCGATACGCAGGCCGTGTTCGGCGTTGTGCAGACGCCGTTCGAGCGTGCGATCAACGAGAGCTACTGTGATGCGACGTACTCACGCGTGGTCTTGAAACGATGACGGACATTCGGACCCGATCATGGGTTGGTTTGCACTCACCATCGCTCTGGGTATCCACACTCTGCGGTTTGCGGCCGCGCTCTTCCGGCATGAACGTGCCGGGACTCACCATGGACGAATCGGCTAAACCTGATATGCGGCTTCGGACACCATTGTCTGCGGATAGCACCCAGCGCCTGCAATCGGGCGACTGGCAGGCGGCCACCGTGACCTTGGTCGTGTGCGCGTTCGCGTTCGCGTTCGCGTTCGCGTTCGCGATGAAAAGTCCGGGTGCCTTGACGTCTCCGCCGTTTTGGGCGGAAGACGGCATTGTTTTTTTTCAGCAGCAGCACCACGCGGGAACGTCGCTGCTGCTCGAACCCTATGCAGGTTATCTGCACTTCATCCCGAGGCTCATCGCCTGGATTTCGTCTGTCGCTCCACTGGAATGGGTACCGCTCGCTTTCAACGCGTCTACTTGGGCCATCAACTCATTCTGCATTGCCTACTTCCTCCTGAGCGTTGCCTCCGCGAGGCTCGCACTGGTGGCCTTCGCAGCGATCTTTCTTTGGCGTCGCACCGCGACTACGCCCGTTCTCGCGCTGCTCGCACTGAACGTTGCAACGAATACCGCAAAGCTGCAGAGACCGCCCCTCGCACCGATGGCTTGGCGAGAGCAGGTCTCCCGCATTCCCCCGGGGGGCAAGCAGTCGTGACGATCAACCCGGTGCCATGGGGGATTACAGTGAAAAACCGTCCCGGACGCCCCCTTGAGCCATCAGTTCCGCGATCGCGTCCGCATCAAGACCAGAAGAAGCACTAGACGACTGCCATGACAGACATGAAGCGATTTGCCATTATCGGCGCAGGCCCCATGGGCCTCATGGCCGCCGTCGATCTGCTCGACAAGGGCCATGAGGTCGATATCTACGAACGCGACGACCGCATTGGCGGCATGTCGGCCGCGTTTGACTTCGACGGCTTGAGCATCGAGCGCTACTACCATTTCGTCTGCAAGACAGATAACCCGCTGTTCGCGCTGCTGGCGCGGTATGGACTCAGCGGCACGCTGAAGTGGACCGACACCAAGATGGGCTACTTCTATAACGGCACGCTCTATCCGTGGGGCACGCCGTTCGCACTCTTGCGCTTTCCGCACCTCGGTCCGATCAGCAAGCTCCGTTACGCGCTGCACGTGATGTACACCAAGGGCATCACCGACTGGACCGCGCTGGACCGCGAGAACGCGACTGCATGGATTCGCAAGTGGATTGGTGCGAAGGCGTTCGATGTGATGTGGAAGAATGCCTTCCGCCTGAAGTTCTTCGAGTACGCCGACAATCTCTCCGCCAGCTGGATCGGCACGCGGATCAAGCGCATCGCGCTGTCGCGGCGCAGCCTGATGCACGAGAGCCTCGGCTATCTCGAAGGCGGCTCGATGACCCTGCTCGACCGCATGGCGAACGACATCGTCGAACGCGGTGGCCGCATCCTGCTCGGCGGTGGCGTCGACGAAGTGGTCGTGGAAGACAACCACGTCACCGGCGTGCGCTCGAAAGACGGCTTCACGCCGTACGATGCCGTGCTGTCCACCGCACCGATCCAATACGTTCCGCGGCTGGTGCCCGGTCTGCCGCAGGGCTATCGCGAGCAGATCGCCGCGATCGAGAACATTCCGGTCGCCTGCGTGATCCTCAAGCTGAAACACGCCATCTCCGAGAACTTCTGGATGAACATCAGCGACCCGGACATCGCGATTCCCGGCGTGATCGAGTACAGCAATCTCAATCCGGGCAGCGATCCATCGCAGAAGATCCTCTACGCACCGTTCTACATGCCCAAGACGCATCCCAAGTGGCAGCTGTCGAATGAAGTGTTGATCGAGGAAGTCCTGGCGTACCTGCCCCGGATCAATCCTGCCTTCCGACGCAACTGGGTGCTGGCGAGCCATTGCCACCGCTACGAGTTCGCACAGGCGATCTGCCCGCCTGGCTTTCAGGCGATGCTGCCTACGATGCGCTCGCCGATCGAAGGATTCTTCATGGCGGACACGGCGTACTACTACCCGGAGGACCGCTCGATCTCCGAGAGCGTACAGGTGGGGCATGTGCTGGCCGCCGAAGCGCTGCGCAGATGATCGCACGGCAGTTTCTGTTGTTTCTGATCGCCGGCGGCCTCGCTGCGCTGGCCAACTTCGGCTCGCGCATCGGCTTCAACCAGTTCATGTCCTACGTACCGGCGATCGTGCTCGCCTACTGTGTGGGCATGTTCACCGCGTTCATTCTCAACCGCCTGTTTGTATTCCAGCAGGCCGGCAACGCGCTGCACCATCAGGCGTTGTGGTTTATCGTGGTCAATCTTGCCGCGGTGCTGCAGACGGTCGTCGTCAGCCTAGCAATGCGCGACTGGGTGCTGCCATCGCTGGGTATCGACGTGTACCCAGAAGCCATCGCGCATGCGCTGGGCGTGGCGGTGCCTGTATTCACCAGCTACCTCGGGCACAAACATCTGACATTCAATGGAGCCACCCGATGATCGCGACACATCGCGCACAGCTACGCACCATCTTGGCCTGCATCGCCGTTTTCGTGACGGTCGTGCTGATCCGGGGCTGGTACGTGCATCGTTATGCACTGCCCCTGCCGTTCTGGGACCAATGGGATTCGGAAGGCGACTTTCTGCTGCGCCCATGGATCGAGGGCACCCTGTCGGTAAGCGACCTGTGGCAACCCCACAACGAGCACCGGATCCTGCCGACACGCCTCACCAGCCTGATGCTCTACGAAATTACCGGGCAATGGAACAATCTTTACTCCGCGTTCTTCGACGTGCTGCTCGCCGCGTTCGCCGCCGCCTCGGCGCTATGGCTGGCTGTGCGTGAAAGCGGGCTGCGCGGCCTGCGCTGGCTTATCGTTGCGATGGTGCTTATGTGCTTCGCCGCGCCATTCGCCTGGGAGAACTTCCTGGTCGGTTTTCAGAGCCAGTTTTATTACCTGATGCTATTTGCGATGGCCTCGATCGCACTCGCCGCGTGGCGATCGGACGACTCGCGCGCGATCGCAACCATCTTGCTGCTCGCGGTGCTGTCGTTACTGACGATGGCCTCTGGACTGGTGACTGCGGCGGCCGTGGTGGTGGTCTATCTGGTCCGGCACCGGCAGTCCCCCCTGCCACGTGCAAAGCTGTGGTTCGTCGTACTGATGCTGCTGTCGATCGCGTTGATCGGTTATGGGACGACCCCGCGACCGGAGCACCACGTGGCGCTGCGGGCCGACGGGCCGATCAACCTGATCGATGCGTTCGACCATGCACTTGGCTGGCCGGTGATCGGCTACCACTGGGCGGCTTTCTGGATCTGGTTGCCGACGGTGGCCGCTGTGCTGGTGCTGCTGAAGAAAAAGACGATGACGCCGACCGACCTTGCGATGCTCGGATTCGCGGCATGGAGCGTCGCGCAGGCAGCGGTGGTGGCGTATGGCCGAGGCCGCGGACTGCTCGAACTCTCATCGCGTTATACCGAACTGATGACGCCAGGTTTGATCGCCAACGCGTGGTTCGCAGTGCGGCTGCTCGGGATGGGCGTGTCGTCGCGCCCGGCACCGAAATTTGCCGCCTGGGTGATCGCAGGCGGGTATTTCATCGTCGTGTTCGCTGCGTTTGCGTTCCGGTTCGACTCCGACATGGCCGCCATGGCCGACCGCAAGCGGCTGTCGGACATCCAAACACAGCATGTGCGGTCCTATCTGCTGACACACGACCCGGCAGCGCTGCGTCAGCCGTTCCTGCAGATTCCCTATCCCGATGCGGCGCGCCTGCAATCGTTGCTCGACAACAAGGCGCTTAGGGAATCCCTGTCACCAGAGATAATGCAAGACAACGCCGCGGCACAGTGATCCGGAATGCTCGGCAGCGTCCCTGCCATCAGTTCAACAGCAGACTGACCTTGGCAGTCCGTGCAACATCACCGGGCGCGAGCAGGTGGTCGGTAGGTGTGACCGCTGAGTAGGTCCACAGCGCGATTGGATTGGTGCCGGCGGCACGCGAGAACGTGTAGGTCACGGTGACGCCGGCCGCCAGGTCGATGGATTCCGGCAGCGCGAATTCAAGCATCTGATTGTCGGCGGACTTGGCGGCGTCGACCGAGGCGCGCTGGCAGTGGTCAGCAACACAGGCTTCCAGATCGAAGGCGCCGGTGGCGGTGTTGAAGTAGTTGCCGATGAAGACGCTCACTCCGACAAGCTTGCCTGCAGCTGTGCTGACGATCTGGCCCTTGGCGCTCGCGCTGTCGCTTAGTGGCAGCGGCGTCTGGCTCTCGATTTTTCCAATCGCGACATCGACCGTCGCGGTGTGCGGGACCGTGTAGAACGGTGGCTGCGCGGCTGGTGGCGCTCCCGGCACGGGAGCTTCATGCTTTCCGCATGCTGACAATAGTGCGGCGCATAGTCCTGTGATCATCATCCGGCGAGGCGTTTTCATCATGTCTTTCCTTGAGGCTTTTGTGAAACAACGGAAACAGCGCACTGTCGTGCAGTGTTTTGGCTAAATGGTATGAGAAACAGCAGTGACAGCCAACGGGCGGTAGACCGTGGCGTGACTGACCTAGCCGGCACGCAGCCGCGCCAGACGGCCACGGATCTGATCGGGGCTGTGCTTTTCCTGCAAGCGGGCGATCAGCTCCAGGCGCACCGCCTCAGGCAGATGCGCCCGGGCGCTGGCGGCATGACGTCGTCGCTTGGCGTGTCCATGAGCAATCGATCCGACATACATTTTGCCGAGCCGGTTGCGCCGCAACTCGCGACCGATCGTGCTGGGATGACAGCCGATTGCCTCGGCGATGTATTTCTGGGAAACCCCCGCGCGCTGGTGCGCGGCGATCTGGTCGCGTTGTTCCAGGGTCAGGTGCCGATAGCTCATGTGCCACTCCACTTGTCGGTGAAGCGGCGCAGGCTACGGCACCTGATCCGCTTCAATTCAAGGAAATTGCACTTCGCGGTTTAATCCGCCGACGAAGAAAGAAAAACCTGCGCCTGCAGCGACAACTTTGTTGCCCGCTCAGGGCTGGCGCCGCACCCCGGTCATTCCATTCCATGACCTTGGCGGAAACGCTAACGAAAATGGTGACATATCGAGGGCGAAGTTGGGGTTGTAGTACGGATCCTCCTGCAGCATCTGTCCCCAGCGGTCCTTCATGAAGCGTTCTTCGTCCTTGAAACGGGCGATCTTCTCCGGCGTGGTCTCATAGCCTCGCGTCGCGGACTCGTGGTGGTAGAGCTCGGCAAACGGCGTCCACAGGTTGCGATAACCGGCCTCGCGCACGCGCAGGCAGAAGTCGATATCGTTGAATGCAACCGTCAACTGCTCGTCGAGCCCGCCAACCTGGTTGAACACGTCGGCACGCACCACCACGCAGGCTGCAGTGACAGCGCTGAGATTCTGGACCAAGCCGGCACGATGCTTGTCGCCAGCATAGCCGCGCCAACCGCCGACGTAGGCATGCCCCGCCACGCCACCGATGCCGAGGATCACACCGGCATGCTGGATGGTGTTGTTCGGGTAGTACAGCATCGCGCCGACCGCGCCGATCTCCGGGCGCAGCGCATGCGCCACCATCTCGCTCAGCCAACCGGGGCTGATAACCTCGATATCGTTGTTCAACAGCGCAAGCAACTCACCGCGTGCCAGACCAGCACCAAAATTGTTGATGGCGGAAAAATTGAACGGATGGTCGTAAGCGGCCACACGCACCTTTGCATGCCCTGCGAGCGATTCGAAATAATCCAGCGTCTCCGATTTACATGATGCGTTGTCGAGGATGAGAATCTCGAAGTTGCTGTAATCAGTCTTTTCCAGAATCGAATCGATGCACTGGCGCAGTAGATCGACGCCGTCGCGCGTGGGAATCAGCACGCTGACCAGTGGCTCGGGAGCCGGCAGCTTGTAACCAATGCGGTAGTAACCGCTGTAGCCAGGCATCTCCATGACGCGCGCCGCCTTGCCGGTGCTGTCCAAATGACTCTGGATAGCCCGCACGGCGGCAGTATGCGCATAGGTTTTTTCCCCTGCGGCAAGCGCGGTAGAACCCTCGATCATGCGCCAGTGGTAGAGCACCTTTGGCACATGACCGATCTCGCCTGCGTCAAGTCGTGCAGTAATACGTAGTGTCAGGTCCCAGTCCTGTGCGCCTTCGTAGCCGGCGCGGAATCCACCTGCGGACTCGACAAGATCACGCGCGTATACGCTGAGGTGGCACACGCAGTTCTGAGAGAGGAACAAGTCCGGATTCCAGTCCGACTTGAAGTACGGATCCGACCGGACGCCGGTCTCGTCAATCTTGTCCTCGTCGGTGAACAGCATGCGCCACCGTGGGTGTGCCTCGAACGCCTTGGCGCACTCCAGAAGTGCCAGTGGATGCAGCGCGTCGTCATGGTCAAGCAGCGCCACATAATCGCCGGCGGCAAGCTCGAGCGCGCTGTTGGAGGCATTGGAGATATGTCCATTCTTTTCGCGAAATATCACTTTGATACGAGGATCGCAGCGCGCGTATTCCTCCAGCACCGGACGGACATGAGATGCAGTCGAAGCGTCATCGGCAATGCACAATTCCCAGTGCGGATAAATTTGCGCGATGACGCTGTCGATGCATGTACGTAGCCACCTTTCGGCGGTGTTGTAGACCGGCATCACGACAGAAATCGTCGGCGTCGTCGCGAGATCGGTCAGCTCGACTCGGGCCAAGGCCAGCGAATCGGGCGAGACGTCGTCGTAGAAGTCGAGCCAGACCGCATAGTTCGAGACGACGGTGACATCGTGGACTGATGCGTATTTGTGGTACAGCCGATCGGCCATCTGCCGCGGGCCGCCGGTCAGCAGGTTGGATGCCGTATTGGCGAGCAAGGTCAGCTTGGCCATCCCGGTGTGCCGGTCCAACAGCGCGGAGAGCATGAACCATACAACCTGTGCGCGGCCCAGCCGGCGGATCCGGAAACCCTTCAGCGTGAATTCGCTTGGCAGCACCGATGGATCGAACCGCAGGCCGGAAACCTCCTTGTGGAAACGCACCAGCGTGTGCAGCCGATGCGCTCCCTTGCGCATATGGTCGAGCCCCAATGTGATCTTGTCGGCTTCGGCGATGTAGCCGATGCGGTAGTCCGGATAGAAGCACGGCGCATGCAATGCTCCCCGGTGGACCACGACATCGACATCGACCTCGTACCAGCCACCCGCCAACGTGCCGGGCAACGGCCAGTGGCACAGGAAAGACGGATCGCTGCCATAAGCGCGCCAGACGTCCGGGATCGACGCGTCGGCAAGCGCGACCTGGGTTAACGGCTCGACCGTCAGGTCGATGAAGTCACGCATGTGCACTCCCCTGTACAAAGCGGCACTTTGGCCACACGGATTCGCTGTCTACTCGGGCGTGATGTCCGGCAGGCTTGGTTGCGTCTGGGGCTCGAGAACAAGCAGTCCTGATGTGACGCGGGCAGTTACATGTCACGGTTTTCACGAACATGGGGGGCTGTCCGCCAGGGCAGCCTCGATGGATCTGTCGTCGCGGCCATCCTCGGCGAACGACGCCACCCAGGCGGACAGCGGCGCACGTGGTGGATCGGCCAATGCGAATGCACTGCCGTAAGCGAGCGACAGATTGGGATGATAGGCGGGATCGGTGGTGAGGCCCCGTCCCCAGCGCTCCAGCATTACTTGCACTTCGCGAGCGAAACGGGCTTGCTTCTCCGGGGTATCTTCGCTGCCACGACTTGCCGATTCGTGATGATACAGCTCCGCGAACGGTGTCCAGATGTTACGCAAGCCCGACGCCATCAGCCTGAGACAGAAGTCAACGTCGTTGAAGGCGATCGCAAGCGTTTCGTCAAGCCCACCGACACCGAGATACGCTTCTCGACGCACCAGCAGGCATGCTGCCGTTACTGCTGACAACGACTGCACATGGCGCGCGCGACCGCAGTATCCAGCCGTACCGCGCGCATCGTGCATATGCATGTGTCCGGCCACGCCGCCCAGTCCGACCACAACGCCGGCGTGCTGAATGGTGTCGTCGGGGTAATACAGCATCGCGCCGACCGCTCCGACATCCGGGCGGAGAGCGTACTGCAGCATTTCTTCAAGCCAGTCAGGCGTGATCACCTCGACGTCGTTATTCAGCAACGCGATCAGCTCGCCGTCCACCTGGCTGACCGCAAAATTATTGACCGCCGAGTAATTGAAGGGTGCATCGAAGTGCAGTACGCGCGACCGCGAATCGCGCTGCATCGCCTCGAAATACTCCAGCGTGTCTGGCTCGGATGACTGGTTATCGACGACCACGACCTCGAAATTCTGGTAGGTGCTTAGCGCGAGGACACTGTCGACGCAACGGCGCAGCAGTTCGACATTGTCCCGAGTCGGGATGATGATGCTGACCTTTGGCGCATTGGTCGGCAGCGCATGGCGGACGCGCAGGGCGTCGGTATCACGAGCCACCGTCGCACCGGGGCTGGTCTGCGCGAGATATTCGACAAGCACGCGCTGCGCGTCGTCTGCGCGGGCGGCATTGCGCTCGATCGGCGACACAGCCGCATCGACGGCGTGGCTCAGCACATGCGGCACATGCACGATCTCGCTGCGGTCTCCATGCGCCGTGCAACGCAGCGCAATCTCGCGCAGCGAGACCGCCGTCGTGTCTGCGAAACCGTCGCGCAACGTCGTGGCCTGGTACAGGGCCAATGGCGACAGATAGTCCTGGGTCAGGAACAGGCTCGGATCCCACTCTGGCTTGAAATACGGATCGATGCGACGTCCTCGGGCATTGATGCGATCATCATCGGCATACACGAGGCGCACATCGGGATGACGCTGGACCGCGTCGACTAACATTAGCAGGGCGTGCGGTGCGAGGCGCAGGTCGTCCGCGATGATGCCGACGAGTGCGCCGCGTGCGGACGCCAACCCGGCAGCAAGAGCCGCGCTCTCGTTGGCGTCTGCGACCATGCCAACGCCGCGTATGCGGCGGCTGCGCCGCACCTGACCATCAACCCAAATGGCCACCGCGCAGGGCGCATCGTGTGCGTGCACGAGGCACAGCTCCCAGTCGGGATACAGCTGCGCCAGAACAGTATCAATGCAGTCATTCAGCAGGGCCTCATGCCCTTCGGTGACCTTCAGCACCAGCGACACCAGCGGCCTCTTCGGCATCGTACACACCCTCGCACGTAGCATCTCGACCTGCGCGCATGTCAGCGTGTCGAAACGCTGCACCCATTGACTGTAAGTCAGTGTCGGTGCCGCCGATGGATATGCGTTGTGCTCCGATAACAGTGCGGCCACTACAGCGGCCGGGCCCTCGGCACACGCGATGGACGCCGCATCGTGCATGAGTGCGGCGGCACTGGCCGGAGCACGCCTGACTTCGCGATCAAGCAGAAAAATCAAGGCATCGGCATCGGTGAGCGGTTGCAATGTCATGCCACCGAAATCGAAAATGCCGCTCTGGTCGCTGGGATCGAAACGGACACTGCCCGAAAACGACGGTAACTGCAGCACCGCGGACCACTGTACTGCGTCGGCTTCTGCATCGAGCGCGAACCGGGACGTCTCGGCCCAGCCATTACCAACGTCCAGATACAGGCACGGTGACCGCACACGGTCCCCGTATAGACGCGCAGTGATCCTGTAGACACCGGCAGGCTGGGCTTGCGGTAGCGTCAGCAACAGCTGCGGATCATCGTCCCGCGCTTCCCAGCGGCCATCGGCGCACTGGACAATGCCGCGTAACGGCACATGCGCGAAGTCGAGCAGCACAGCGGCACCTCGACTTGTGTCGTGCGTATCGACCCTAACTTTGCTCGACAGGCTCATCACGGATTCCCGCGCAGCAGCCGCGCCCAGCGACGCCAGAAGACGTTGTCGATGGACTGGCGTAATGCAGAAATCTCTCCCTGCAGTGCGGCGATCGCCCCCGTCTCTGCCGACTGTCGGTCGCTGTGCGCCTGCAGCCCGCTCGCAATTTGCCGGTGCGCGTCAGCCAGACTTTCGCGCTGTAACTCCGCTTGGGCATCGATCTGAGCACGTAGCGTGTCCAATGCGGCAGTGTGCGTATTCACCAACACACGCAGGATCGATTCGAGTCCGGCAGATTGCGCGCGCAGCAGCTCTCTGTGCGTGCGCTGTTCTCGCGCCTGCGCGAAAGTCGCGTCGCCCTGCGAGCGCAGCAGCGCAATGATCTCCGTCGACCGTGCTTCGAGGCTGGACCGCGCGTCCTCGACGCTCGCCGCCAATGCATCCTCGCGCACCACCAGCACGTCAAGCGGAACGGGGTGCTTGGCGTCTGCGCCGATGATTCCGCGCAGGTCGACCTCTACGGCCGGTGGAAACATGTCTGACGCGACCCGCAGCGTCTCAGCATTCGAGACCGGGAGTTGGTGACCCAGCAGATGGACGGTACGAGCCGCCAGATCCACGAGCCTGTCGCCATCCACGGCAATCCATTCGATTCGATAACGGCCCGGCCGTGCCGACAAGACCAGTTCCACAAAATCGATCTCCTCCTCAGCCGGCAGCAGGAAGCGCACAGTGACACCCTGCCCGATCGCCAGCAGCCGCCCCATGCACGAGCGCTCAGGCGCGAATCCGTCGCCGACGCGTCGATACCGTAGGCGAGGACCACCGCCGTCGATCATCGCCACGTCGGCGATCGCGAAGGCCAGCTGTGCGGCAACGGTACCGACCGGCTCGTCCGGATTGAAGTCCGCTGTCACGCAGCGTGGCTCTCGAGCCCACGCGCCAGTGCAGCGGTGATATCGCCGATGTCCTCGATACCAACCGACAGCCGCACCAGCGCATCGCTGATGCCCAGCGCCGCGCGGCGCTCCGGCGGGATCGACGCGTGGGTCATCACCGCGGGGTGGTTGACCAGGCTTTCGACGCCGCCGAGCGATTCGGCGAGGGTAAATATCTCGACGCGCTCGCAGAAACGTCTGGCGGCGTCGAAACCGCCCTTGATCGCGATCGAGACGAGGCCGCCGTAACCATCCATCTGCCGTTTGGCCATTACATGCTGCGGATGCGACGGCAGGCCGGGATACAACACGCTCTCGATCGCCGGATGCGACTGCAAAAACTCCGCCACCGCCAGTGCATTGTCGCCGTGCGCGCGCATGCGCAGGTGCAGGGTCTTGAGGCCGCGCAGCGCCAGGAAGCTGTCAAACGGCCCCTGCACCGCGCCGACCGAGTTCTGCAAGAACGCCACGCGCTCGGCGAGATCGGCGTTGTCACCGACCACCACCATGCCGCCGACCATGTCGGAGTGACCGTTGAGGAACTTGGTCGCGGAGTGCATGACGATGTCGGCGCCGTGTTCGAGCGGGCGCTGCAGGATCGGCGACGCGAAGGTGTTGTCGACGACCATCAGCAGACCGTGCTTTTTCGCAATCGCCGAAACCGCCTGCAGGTCGACGACCTTCAGCATCGGGTTGGTCGGCGTCTCCACCCAGACCATCCGTGTCTTGCCGGTGATCGCGGCCTCGAACGCGGCGAGGTCGGTCATGTCGACATAGCTGAAATCGAGCCCGGCGCTGCGCCGGCGCACGCGCTCGAACAACCGGTAGCTGCCGCCGTAGAGATCGTCCATCGCGACGACATGGTCGCCGCTGTCGAGCAGTTCGAGCAGGGTGGACGTCGCCGCCATGCCCGAGGCGAACGCGAAGCCGCGGCTGCCGCCCTCCAGCCCGGCGACGCAGCGCTCGTAAGCGAAGCGGGTCGGATTGTGGGTGCGCGAGTATTCGAAGCCCTGATGCACGCCAGGGCTGGCCTGCGCGTAGGTGGACGTCGCGTAGATCGGCGTCATCACCGCGCCGGTGCTGGGGTCGGGCGATTGCCCGGCGTGGATGGCCTTGGTGCCGAGCGCCCAGGCGTCGGCGCTGCCGGCGGTCTCGCCGTGATGGTTGCTCATGCCCTGTCGATCCGCGGAAAACTGGGCGCGAAGTTTACCATCCGCGCCACGACCGGCCCTGATTCAAGGCGTTTACTGCACCCGACGGCGCAGGAAGTTGAGCAGGTCGATGCGGGTGATCAGGCCGAGGAAACGCCCGCCGTCGACGACGATTGCGACTTGGCCGCGATCGAACACCGGCAGCAGCGACTCGATCGGCGACTTGACATCCATAAAGTCCAGCTTGGTGACCATCGCCGTCGACACCGGGTCGCGGAAACGCGCCTCGTCGCCGTAGACGTGCAGCAGCACGTCGCTCTCGTCGAGAATGCCGACGATCGCTTCGCCGTCCATTACCGGCAATTGCGAAATCTCGTAAAGCTTCATGCGCTGATAGGCGGTGATCAGCAGGTCGCTGGGCGCGACAACGACGGTGTCGCGCTGCGAGTACGGGCGCAGAATCAGGTCGCGCAGGTCGCCCTGCGGCTGGCGCTCGAGAAAACCGTTGTCGAGCATCCAGTAGTCGTTGTAGAGCTTGGACAGGTATTTGTTGCCGGTGTCGCAGACGAACACCAGCACTTTCTTCGGCGTGGTCTGCTCGCGACAGTAGCGCAGCGCAGCGGTCAGCAGAGTACCGGTCGACGAGCCGCCGAGGACGCCTTCGCTGCGCAGCAGTTCGCGCGCGGCGTGGAAGCTGTCGGCGTCGCTGACCGCATAGGCCTTGGTGACCCGCGAAAAATCCGAGATCGACGGCAGAAAGTCCTCGCCGATGCCCTCGACCAGCCAGCTCGCCGACTTGTCGCTGAGCACGCCGTGGTTGATGTACTCAGCGAGGATCGAGCCGACCGGGTCGGCGAGGATCAACTCGACATTGGGCGCATGTGCGGCGAAGCAACGCGACAGCCCGGTCATCGTGCCGGAACTGCCACAGCCGAACACGATCGCATCGAATCCGCCAACCTCGGCCATCTGGCGGATGATTTCCGGGCCGGTGCCGAACTCGTGCGCGGCCGGGTTGTCGGGATTGCCGAACTGGTTGATGAAGTACGCACCGGGCGTTTCGTCGGCGATGCGCGCGGCGAGGTCCTGGTAGTAGTCGGGATGGCCCTTGGCGACGTCGGAACGGGTCAGCACGACCTCCGCGCCCATCGCCTTGAGGTTGAAGATCTTCTCGCGACTCATCTTGTCCGGCACCACGAGGATCAGCTTGTAGCCCTTCTGTTGCGCGACCAGCGCCAAGCCGATGCCGGTGTTGCCGGCCGTGCCTTCGACCAGCGTGTCGCCAGGCTTGATGTCGCCGCGCTGTTCGGCGGCGTCGATCATGCTCAGGCCGATGCGGTCCTTGATCGAGCCGCCGGGGTTCTGGCTTTCGAGCTTGAGGTACAGCTCGCAGACGCCAGCATCGAGCCGCTGCGCCTTGACGATCGGGGTGTCGGCGATCAGTTCGAGGACGGAGGAATGGATCGGCATGCGGCGCGTTCGCAAGTCAAAAAGACAGGCGCGATTATCGCATTGGCGCGACCGTTCGATCGCCGGATGTCTCGACCGAGGTGGCCGCGGGCGACGGCAACCGACGAGGAGGTCGCCGCCGCCCGCGATCAGCACGCGGGTCACGCCGCCGACGGCTCAGCGTCGACCGGCGCAGTCACAGGACGCGTTGCAGCGCATCGGCGCGGCGCGGCGGGGTCAGCTATTCAGCGTGTCGAACATCCGCGACAGGCGGTCCTTCGCGGCAAGTTTTTCGCGCTTCATTTCCGACAGCGTGGTGTCGTCGATCGGAAGGACGCCGAGTTCGGCGTCGAGGACTTTCTTGTCCAGTTCCTTGTGGTGATGGTAGAGCTGGCGGAATTCGGGATTGGCCTTGAACAGCGCATCGAGTTCCGTTTGGGGTTGCCCTTCGAACATGGAAGCCTCCTCAGTGTCGAGTCCAGGAAGGTCCGGCCGCATGGGTCGGTCTTGCGTGGGGTGATGGCGCGGTCGCGCGGGAGCTTGAAAGTGGTGTGGGTGATCTCCTTCGGGGTGGCGGGTCAAAACCTTGGGGTATCCATAACGCAAACGCCCCGGCCGATGAAGGCACAGGGCGCTGTAGGCACGAGCAAGCCGGCGATGGTTGAGGGTGTCGCAGAGGTTGCCGTCGCATTTCTCGGCAACCGCAGCCGCTCCGACAACCGGTGCGGCGGCGTGCTGTGGAGAGATGTGATCTGCGCCATCGGTCGGGCTCGTTACCCGGGCAAACCGCATCGCCTGCCCGGTGATCCGACCCTACTCCGACGCTCCGGGACCGGCAAGCGTATGGCGCAAGCCACTGATTTTGCTTGGTATATTGGACGCTCAAGTTGAACATCGCGATCGACCGCAACACTGAGATACCGTCGAGAAATCGGCACAAGCAGTTGATTTTTATCAGTAAATCCGACCAAGCCTCGCTGTCTCTGCAAGCCTTATCTGTCATCCGGCTTGGATTCGTCCTGTGCCGGCGCGTCGCCGCCACGCAGCTCGGCCT